>QNAJ01000082.1 GCA_003641465.1 Verrucomicrobiota bacterium
GAGATGTTGCGGGAGATGGGATATTGCGCGGGTATTGAAAACTATTCCCGCCATCTGTCAGGCCGGGCGCCGGGCGAGAGACCCGCTACTCTTCTGGACTTCTTTCCCGGGGAATTCCTGACCATCATTGATGAGTCCCACGTGACCATTCCGCAACTGCGAGGCATGTACAACGGAGATCAATCACGCAAGAAGGTTCTGGTGGAGCACGGCTTCCGCCTTCCCTCGGCCCTGGACAATCGGCCGATGAACTTTGAAGAATTCCTGGATACCGTCGGACAGGTCATCTTTACCTCCGCGACGCCGGGGCCGTTTGAGAGGGAAGTCAGCAGTCAGGTGGTTGAGCAGGTTATTCGGCCGACGGGCATTGTGGACCCGCCGGTCGAGGTCCGGCCGCTGGCGGACCAGATTGACGACCTTATCAGAGAGATACGCCAGAGAGCCCGGCGTGGGGAAAGGGTCCTGGTGACCACCCTTACCAAGCGGACCGCGGAAGACCTCAGTGAATATCTTCAGGAAGCCGGTCTCCGGGTGAAGTACCTGCATTCGGAGATTGATGCGATTGAGCGTGTCGAGATCATCCGGGGTCTGAGGCGGGCGGATTTCGACTGCCTGGTGGGAATCAATCTCCTGCGTGAAGGGCTGGATATTCCCGAGGTGTCGCTGGTGGCCATATTGGACGCGGATAAGGAGGGGTTCCTGCGTTCAGAGACGTCGCTGATCCAGACCGCCGGCCGTGCGGCCCGTCACGTCAATGGAAAGGTGATCCTTTACGCCGACGAGATCACCGATTCAATGAGGGGTCTGCTCGAGGTGACGGAGCGGCGGCGTCGGAAACAGTTGGAGTACAACCGCCGGCATGGTATTACGCCCCGCAGCATCCGGAAGGCTTTGCAGGAAAGTCTGGCGTTCGAACGGGAGGCCCGGGAAACCGAGATGAGGGTGGTCCGCGAAAGCGGGGTAAACTATGGTGACTATGTGACCATCGAGGAGCTGGAGAAGGAGATGATGGAAGCGGCCGAGGCACTCGAATTCGAACGGGCGGCCGTGTTGCGTGATATCATTCGGGAGCTGAAAGGGGAGAAGACCCATCGTAAGACGACGAAGGCATCCGCGCACCCTGCTTCCGGGCGCCGCAGCCGGTGCCGGGGAACCGCGCGGCGCCGCCGCACGGTGACGCGGAGATGATGCGGTAACGGAGAATGCATCTCTCGGCGAGGATGTGATGGAGAAAAGGGAAAGCGTACCCTGGAAGAGAGTCCCTCCACCGGAAAAAGATCCCCGGGTGGACCAGCTGATCGAGCTGGCTCTTCAGGAAGATCTCGGAGAAAGGGGAGATATCACTACCCAGGTGATGGTGCCGCACGGCGCCACGGCAGATGCAGAGATCCACTGCGGTGAGCCTGCGGTTATCTGCGGTATTTTCCTGATCGATCGGATACTGCGGAAACTGGATCCGGCTTGCCGGGTCGTGCCCGCTGTACGGGATGGGGAGAGGGTTGAAGCGGGACAGACGGTGGTGCGTATGAGAGCCGACGCCCGCGCGCTGCTCTCCACGGAACGTACCCTGCTTAATTTTCTGCAGCATCTTTCGGGAATCGCCACACAGACCCGCCGCCTGGTTACGACGGTACCGGAAAAAGGGCCCCTCATCGTGGATACTCGCAAAACTCTGCCAGGGATGAGATCACTTCAGAAGTGGGCGGTGTCATGTGGGGGCGGATGGAATCACCGGCTTCGATTGGACGAGGGCGTCCTGATCAAAGACAATCACAAGATCATCTGGAAGGAGACCACGGGGCGGGGACTCGCCGACGCGGTCCGCGAGGTCCGCCGCCTGTATCCTGGCGCCTGGGGCGAGGTGGCGATTGAGAGCATGGCGGAACTGCTTGATGCCCTTGAGGCGCGGCCGGATGTGGTGATGCTGGATAACATGCCCCCCGAGAAGATTAGTGATTGTGTTCGCCTGTGTCCGCCGGAGATATTGGTGGAGGTCTCAGGCGGTATCACTGCCCAAAACTTGAGCGGATATTTCCTGAAAGGCGTGAATGCGATTTCTCTGGGTATGCTCACAAGCAGCGTGAAAGCGGTGGATCTGTCTCTGGCAGTCATAAAGGGGAGTGTCCGCCGGAAGGAAGGGCAAGAGACGTGACCTTTACGGGGGGCAGCGATGCTACCGCCGGTAAGAAAGCGGCCTGGACGGCCGAGGCTGCGGCCTATGTCAGCCGGACCCTCCGCGCTTATATGGTTGGCAGGGTTGTCCGATTGCTGGAAGTGGTGGACTCCACCAACCTGGAGGCGCGGCGGATGGTGCAGAGCGGATACCCGTTAACCGGCACGGCCGTCATAGCCCGGCAGCAGACCGCCGGCCGGGGCAGGCTGGGAAGGCGCTGGATCTCAGCCCCTGACCTGGGAGTGTACGTGTCGGTGCTCTTTGCGGTGACGGCGGAGGTCCCCCTGTTCAGCGATGCCGCACTGCTGGCGATGGCGGGCACGGTGGCGGTCTGCCGACTGCTGGAGGAAGCTGGGCTGACTGAAGTGGCGATCAAGCGTCCGAACGATGTTCTGGCACGCGGGAGAAAAATTGCGGGCCTGCTGGTTGAAGTGCCACCGTCCCCCAAGAGCAGCCGGTACCAGATCCTCGGTGTAGGCATAAATGTTTCCCATCCGCCCGGCTTCTGGGCGCAGGGAGACTGGAAGGTGCCCCCGGTGTCACTGAAAGAGTTGGGGATTTCCGTACCTCCGATGGAGGTGGCATGCGCATTCCTGAACCAGATGGACAGGATGATCCGCGAGGCTGAGGGTGGCTCGGCCCGGCTGGTCGAAGCAGCGTGGTCGGACCTGTCCGGCCGGGCTGACCCCCCCCGCGCCGAGGAAGTCATCAAGGAGCCCTGAGCGATGAATCTGGGAAAGCCCGGCCTGAAAGGAGCGCGCCTGCTGGTTATGGATGTCGGTAATACCAGCATCGCGTTCGGCCTGTACGGGGGAGGAAAGGTGGATTGCATGCGGTTCGTGGAACACGGGGGTGATGTGAGGGAGCTGCAGCGGGCTTTGCAGCGAGGTGATCTGGGACCGATTGAAGGATGTGCGGTTGCTTCGGTGGTTCCCGGACTGAACCGCGGCATCGAACGGCTGATTCGTAATCTCTGGGGTACGGAGATCTTCTGGGTAGGGGCGGACCGACAATTGGGCATCCCGATAAGCTACCCTCAGAAGTCCAGGATCGGCGCGGACCGGCTGGCCAACGCCGCAGCGGCGGCGCGGATTGTGGGGCTGCCGGTGATCGTGGCGGATTTCGGCACGGCGCTGACCTTTGACCTCGTATTACCTCGCCGCGGATACGTGGGCGGGATTATTCTGCCGGGGCCGGGCGTTTTCCTGGAGTGTCTGGCGGAACACGCCGCACTGCTGCCCCGCCTGGGCCCCGCCGCAGTGCGCGGCGCGTACGGCCGGAGTACGGAACAGGCGATGCTACTGGGATGGAGTTGGGGTTATCCGGCGATGGTGGATGAGGTTACCGCCCGCCTTCAGCGGGCCGCCGGGGGGCGTGCCAGGTTGTGTGCCACCGGCGGACAGGCGAAACGGATTGTCCGGCGGCTGGGATGGCGATATCGTGTTATCCCTGATCTGACTTTGCGAGGTATCGGTATGATCTACGAGATGAATGCTGATCGGGAGCGTTTGTGATGACCCGCATATCCGCGAAATTCGACGAATTGCGCCGAAAAGGACGTAAGGGGTTCATAGCCTATCTTACCTGCGGCGACCCGGATGCGGAGGCCACCGTGGAAGAGGTTCTGCTGCTGGAGCGGGCCGGAGTAGATATCATTGAACTCGGAATGCCTTTTTCCGACCCTCTGGCGGATGGGAAAGTAAATCAGGCTGCCGCCGAACGTGCTTTACGTGCGGGAATGACGGTACCGCGGTTCCTGGCTACGGTGAGGAAAATCCGCCGCAGTTCCGAAATACCGATCGTGCTTTTCAGCTATCTGAATCCACTCATTGCCCATGATTTCCGCCGGCTCTGCGGGGAGGCCGCCCGGTCAGGAGTGGATGGCATGCTGATTCTTGATCTGCCGGTGGAAGAAAGCGCAGCGTTCTCGCAGGAGATGGAGCGCGCGGGACTCGACCGGATTTTCCTCGTGGCCACCACCAGTCCGGAGGAGCGCATCCGCAAAATCGCTCGTGCGAGCAGCGGCTTCATCTACTGTATCTCGCGCGAAGGGGTCACCGGGATGAGGGATGAACTCGGCGGAGAAGCCCGGCGGCTGGTGGAGAGAACCCGCCGTTTCACTTCTTTGCCCATTGCGCTGGGATTCGGGATTTCAACTCCCCGCCAGGCCGCCCGTGTGGCCGAATTTGCGGATGCGGTGGTGGTCGGCAGCGCGATCGTAGACCGCTTTTTCCGGGAAGGGAATTCCCGGGTGGGACGTCGGCGGGCGGCGCGGTGGGTAAGTGAACTGGTCGGGGCAGTAAAGGGGGTGAAGGTATGAGCAAGCTGTACGCCGTAATAATGGCAGGGGGGAGAGGGGAAAGGTTCTGGCCGATAAGTACCCGCGAACGTCCCAAGCAGTTCCTCTCGCTGCTCAGCCGGCGGGCCATGGTGGTTGAAGCGGTCGAGCGCGTGAAGGACTTGATTCCTTACGAACGCATTCTGATCCTGACCAACGCGCGTCACGCCGAGCTTGTCCGGCGGCTGGTCCCGGAGGTCCCTGCCGCCAACATTGTCGGTGAACCGGTGGGTCGCGACACGGCTCCGGCGGTCTCTCTGGCGACGGGACTGGTAGGACGGCAGGGGGCCGATGCCGTATTCTGTGTTCTCACGGCCGACCATCTTATCGGTGATCGAGATGTCTTCCTGCGCACGCTGCATGCGTGTGCGCAGACGGCCGAGCGGAATGAGAGTCTGGTGACTATCGGAATTCGCCCCACAGGCCCGAGTACGGCATACGGCTACATCGAGGTTGCTGAAAGGATCAGCGAGATAGACGGAATTGCCTTCTTCAGAGCATTACGTTTCGTGGAAAAACCGGATGCGGAGACCGCCCGCCGGTACCTCCAGCAGGGAAACTTTTTCTGGAATTCCGGTATGTTCGTGTGGCGCGTAGACACAATCCGGAAAGCACTCCAGAAGCATTGTCCTCAGCTCTATGAGTTTTCCCGGCGGGTGACTGAGAGTGCCGATCCGGCAGGACTGCTGACTGCGGAAGTGTACGGCGAATTGGAGAAAATCTCGATTGACTACGCCGTGATGGAAAAGGCCTCCAACGTGATCACCGCTCGTGCCGAGTTCCAGTGGGATGACATCGGTTCATGGGAAGCGGTGGGCGCCCATCTTCCGTCTGATGCGGCGGGAAACTCCTTCTCGGGGCGCGTACTGTTCTGCGATGCGCAGCAATGCATAGCCGTCAACCGGGGAAAGCTGGTGGCGCTGCTTGGTGTACGCGATCTGGTGGTGGTCCAGTCCGACGGTGTCGTGCTGGTGTGTCCGCGCGACCGCGCCCAGGATGTCAAGCGCCTGGTTCAGCACATGGAGCAGAGTGGTACGTACGAGGATGTGCTCTGATGGGACGGTTCCTCGGCGTTGACTTCGGGAAACGGCATACCGGGCTGGCGATCAGTGACACGACCGGTCTGATTGCAGTGCCCCTCGATGAAGTGATATCTGAGGCGGACCCCCGTCGGCTGGCGGAGCGGATCGTGGAGCTCTGCCGTGAGCGGGACATCGAAACTGTTGTCGTGGGCCTGCCCCTTAACATGGATGGCTCGGAAGGGCCGGCGGCGCGGGCGGTACGTGAGGTTGTCGAGCATATACGTGCACTCACTGCGGTGAATGTGGTGGTGTGGGACGAGCGGCTCAGCACAAAACAGGTAGAAAGCGCCGCCCGGGGACGGACCCGGAAAATACGACCGCATATGGACTCACTGGCGGCGCAGGTCATTCTGCAGTCATTTCTGGATGCTCGCGCCCGTGGGACCGACTCTCAGGATGAGAATCCCGCCTGACCGTAGCGGTGATCGCCCTTGGCATTGAATTTGGCGGCGACTACAATCGGCCTGTGCTGGAGGTTAGAGCTATGAATGAGAGACCCAGGCAATTGAGCGTTGCCTTGTTATTGCCGATGTGGTTGATGCTGGCCGGAGCGGAGGCAGCGGAAAAGGCATTACCTGTACGGGAGATCACTCCCGACGACCTGCCGCTGGTGATCAGCAATTCCGGTCTCTACGCCATCGTCACTGACCTGCAGGTGGAGGAGCCTGTGGATGCGATTACCGTAAATGCGGATGATGTGACGATTATTTTCAAGGGGGGGAGCCTTGTGGGCGGCGGCCGGGGAAGCGGAACCGGCATTGTTCAGGGTCCGGAGTACCGCGGGCTGACTGTGCAGGAGGGCCGAATCCGGGGATGGAGTACCGGAATACGGGCCGCGGGTACAAGTAATCATGTGGAAGCGACTACGGTGCATTCCTGTACGACCGGGATAGTGGTGGGTACAGGGGCAGCTATCAGACGGGTGACTGTGTCTAATTGCGTGGACGGGATAGTGGCCGGCCAGGGAGCACGCCTGGTGTTCTCCACGGTGCTGGGATGCAGCCGCCGCGGACTGGTTGCGGGCTCAGATTGCACGATTGGGGCCTGTACGGTGTATGACTGTGGGGACGGCATCGCGGCAGGGGAAGGGACCGTGGTGA
>QNAJ01000083.1 GCA_003641465.1 Verrucomicrobiota bacterium
CATGATTGGAGCTTTTTGCCCGGAAAGTTCCAAAGGTTGGACTTTTCGATGCAAGGCTTGCGGGGCTTGTCCCGCGGTTCGCGGGATTTGTGAATGTGTGTGAAAAAACACTTCCAAAGATTGGAAATTCCTGAAGGCGAAGCTTTCAATGGTTGCTCTGCAGAATGCGGGGCTTGGAACTTCTTGAAAAAAGGCCCAGAGCTTGCCCCGCAGAAGGCGGGATGTAGTAGCCGCTGTAGGCTTCCGCCGCTCCAGCGGGGAGCGGGAATGTCCTGTCCACCCCTCAGGGGGCGTGCCGTTCTAAGAATGGCTGCTGCAATTGATACGCCGAGTGCCATCTTGAGCCTGACAAGCCATCGGTGCGATGGCATCCTCCGTGGTCTCTGTGTTCTTTGTGGTGAGAATGGTTAATGGGTAATGGGTTGTTGGATTGGAATGTGTGAACGCGGCATCAGGCAAGGCGGGGCCGGATACAGCAAAATCAAAAGAAAACCCGCCCGCCAAGGACAGAAAGGCAGAATGAGGAAAAGAGACTTCTTCCCCCCAATCAACCATTTACCATGAACGATTAGCCAATGCCGATTAGAGCATCGGCTGCTGCACCCCGCTGGCGGCGGGACAAGTCCCGCGTTCCGCGGAAAAAAAAGAATCTCTCGCTAGGGACGCCAGGGGGGTTAATGGGTAATCGTTATTGGTTAATTGTCAGAACTTGCCAGAAGTCAGAGGGCAGTGGGCGGTGCTCGGTAGAGGTTGCTGGTTGTCCAGTTGTTCGGTTGTTGAGTTGTTCGGTTGTTGGGTTGATGGTTGGTGCTTCTCGGCGGGGCGGATGCGTAGTAGCGCTTGTTCTAAAGCGCACAGAATCTCATTGCCGCTCCCATGCCGATTACAACATTGGCTACTGCAAGCCCCCCATGCCGTTTTGACAACGGCTACTACACCCCATCAACGAACAACGATCAACTATGAACGAACATGTAGTAGCGCTTGCTCCGGAGGGCGATTCGCACAGGCGCACCTGGACGCACTCCCGCCGCGTACTGACAGGCCCCCGCACGAGAACCCACCTCCCGAGGAGTCGCGCCCCGATGAACATCGGGGCGGATTCTAAAGCGCAAATCGCATTCCCCCCAAACTGCCGATTGAACATCGGCTGCTGCATCCCCGCGTGCCGTTGCCTGACGGCACAACGGCTACTACATTTACGGGTCAGAGGAAGCATAATGTCGGAACGGATTCCGCCGCACCCCGGCGACGGCAACCGGTCATAATCACTAATCAAGGCCTGACCCCGGGGCTGACCCCGGGGGGAGGCGTTCGAATGTGGAGAGGCGCTGCTGCAGTCCTGCCAGGCGCTTGTCGCTTTCGGCGTACTTCTTGGAAAGATTTTCCAGGTGATGGCCCATGGTGGTGAAACTTTCCGAGAAGCGCTCCAGATCGGCACGCAGCGCCCCGAGCTGAGTGAGGATCTCCCGGGCACATTGCTCAATACGCATCCCTTTCAATCCCAGGAGAATGGTCTGCAGGTAGGCATAGAAGCTGTTGGGCGAAACCGGGATCACCCGCCGGGCAATCGCAAAACCGAAAAGGCTGTCCTCTGAAGGATCGTCGGTCTTGATAATAGTCTCATAGTAGACGTTCTCAGCGGGGATGTACATGAGGGCGAAATCAAAGGTGCCCTGATCGGGACGGATGTATTTGGCCGCGATGTCGGAGATGTGCTTGCGGACGTCACGCAGAAAATCGCGGCGGCGCTGACGCCATTCTTTCTCACCGCCCTGTTCGACGGAACCGGGAAAGTTCGATAGCGGAAACTTGGCGTCCACCGGTACGATGCCGGAACTCAGCCGGATGGCGGCATCCACGACCACGCCGTCCGGAAAGCGGTATTGAAGCTCGTAGTGCTCCGGAGGCAGAATCTGGGCCAGCAGATCGGCCAGCATGAGCTCGCCGAGGCCGCCGCGGAACTTGGGAGCCCGCAGAGCTTCCTGGAGTCGCCGGATATCCTCGCCGACCTGTTGCATGTTGCGCGTAGACTGCTGCAGTTCACCAAGGCTGCGCTGCAGCTCACCCATGGTGCGTTGGGTATTGTCGAGCCGCTCGTTGAAACTGCGGCTGGCTTCACCCAGGGTCCGCGTCACGGACTCGGAAAGCCGTTCCACTGATTGCCGCAGGAATTGGATCTGCTCAGCGGATGAATGCTGAAGTGTCTCGACCATCTGCTGCATCCGGATGAGAGATTCTGTGGCGCGGTCGGCGACGGTACGGCCCCGGGTTCTCGAGTAGACCAGAAGCGCCAGACCCAGCGCTCCGCCAGCAATGACGGCGGCCAGCAGGAGTACTGTGATATTCGTATTCAACCTGTTTCCCAGTCTAACCGGAGCGGCCCGGCAGGCGCAAGGGCGGCGGTTGCGGCAATCCCTGGACGAACTGTTTCAGGGTGGTGGCAGGTCGGCCCTCGTATGCTATTATTGAGAATTTGACTGCGAGTGAAACGCAGTGGGTAGGCGACGATGGGCAAGCCGGAAATACTCATAGTCGGCGCGCGCCAGCATAACCTGAAGAATATCACGGTGCGCATTCCGCGGGGCAGCCTGACGGTTGTCACCGGACTGAGCGGGTCGGGAAAGTCCTCGCTGGCGTTCGATACGCTGTATGCCGAGGGACAGAGGAAGTACGTGGAGAGCCTGTCGGCCTATGCACGCCAGTTTCTCGAGCAGATGCAGAAGCCAGACGTTGACAATATCGAGGGCCTTTCACCGGCAATATCGATTGAGCAAAGGACGGCCGGGGGGAACCCGCGCTCGATCGTCGCCACTACAACCGAGATACATGATTACCTGCGACTTCTGTTCGCCAGCATCGGACGGCCGCATTGTCCCCAGTGCGGCAGGCCGATCGGATCACAGTCGGCGGAGATGATTGTGGAGCAACTCCTGCGGCTGGCTGATCGCACCCGCATCGTGATACTGGCGCCGCTGGTCAGAGGGCGCAAGGGGAGACATGCTGATATCCTGGATCGGGTACGCCGATCGGGATTCGTGAGAGTCCGCATTGACGGCCAGATATATGAAGTTGAGGATGTGCCCGAGCTCAATCCCCGAAAGAAACACACCATTGAGGTAGTGGTTGATCGCCTGGAAATCACCCGGCGGGTGCGCCCCCGCCTGGCGGACTCGGTGGAAACCGCCCTGGCGCACGGTGAGGGGTTGATGGGCGTGCTTATCCAAAAATCCGGCGGCTGGGAGGAGAGACTGTTCTCGGAAAAGAACGCGTGTCCGGATTGCGGAGTCAGCTTCGAGACCCTTACTCCGCGCCACTTTTCCTTTAACAGCCCATACGGCGCCTGCCCCACGTGTCACGGCTTGGGGAGCATGGAAGTATTTGATGAAGGGCTGGTGGTTCCCGATCCGGATCTTTCGCTTGAAGAGGGTGCCATCCACGCCTGGCGGCGGGGTGGGCGGCGGCTGATCATCTATTACAAGGGCGTGCTGCGGGCAGTGGCGCGGCACTACGGGATAGATATGTATAAGCCGTACCGGGAGCTCCCCGCTGAATTCCGGCGGATACTCATGTACGGGTCGGGAGATGAGGAGATCGAGTTCGGTTTCTGGCGCGGTGGAGCCTACCACCGGTACAGCAAGCCGTTTGAGGGGGTCATACCTAACCTGGAACGGCGCTATGAGCAGACCGAGAGCGATGCGGTGCGGCAACGCCTGCGCAGCTACATGAGTCGGCAACCCTGCCGCTCATGCGGAGGTGCGCGCCTGAGACCCGAGTCGCTGGCCGTGACAGTGGGGGGACGGTCTATCGCCGAGGTGACCCGGATGTCGGTGAAGGAAGCTCTGCATTTCTTTGACAACCTGAAGCTGAGTCGCCAGGAGGCCCGGATTGCCCGGGACATCCTGCGGGAAATCCGGCAGCGGCTGGGTTTCATGGCGGACGTCGGCCTGGACTACCTTACGCTGGACCGGGAGAGCGGAACCCTGTCGGGCGGGGAGGCTCAGCGTATCCGGCTGGCGACCCAGATCGGTGCGGGTCTGGTAGGAGTACTGTATGTACTGGACGAGCCGAGCATCGGTTTGCACTACCGCGACAACCGGCGGCTCATCGAAACTCTCAAGGAGCTCCGGGACCTGGGTAACACGGTGGTAGTGGTGGAACATGATGAGCAGATGATACGATCGGCGGACCATATCATTGATCTGGGCCCGGGTGCGGGGCGGCACGGCGGGCACGTGGTCTATTCGGGTCCGGTTGAAGGGTTGCTCAAGAACCGCCGTTCGGTCACGGCACAATACCTGCGACGTGATCTGGAGATTCCTGTCCCGCGGGAGAGAAAGAGGCCTGAGCAGGGCTGGTTGGAAATCATCGGTGCAGCCGAAAACAACCTCAAGGAGATAGATGTCCGGATTCCGCTGGGATTGCTGGTGTGCGTTACGGGGGTGTCGGGAAGCGGCAAGAGTACTCTCGTAGACGAGATCCTGCGGCGGGCGCTGTTCCGGCGGTTCTACGGATCGCGGGAAAAACCGGGGCGGCACAAGCGGATTGTGGGCGCCGACCAGATAGACAAGGTTATTGTAATTGACCAGTCACCGATCGGCAGAACGCCGCGGAGCAATCCGGCCACCTACACAGGCGTTTTCTCAATCATCCGCGACCTTTTCGCCCGTCTGCCGGAGGCCAAGGTGCGCGGATATGGTCCGGGGCGCTTCAGTTTCAATGTCAAGGGAGGACGGTGCGAGGCCTGCCGGGGGGACGGCGTGCTGAAGATTGAAATGCATTTTCTCCCCGATGTCTACGTGACCTGTGAACAGTGCCGCGGCCGGCGCTACAACCGGGAGACTCTCGAGATCAGGTACCGGGGAAAGAACATTGCCGATGTACTGGATATGACCGTGGATGAGGCGCGGGAGTTCTTTCGGGCGATACCCGCCCTTGAAAGGAAGCTCAGCACCCTGTCCGAGGTGGGACTCGGTTATATGCAACTGGGACAACCTGCCACCACGTTGTCCGGAGGGGAGGCTCAGCGGCTCAAACTGTCGGCAGAGCTGGGGAAGAAGGGAACCGGGCAAACCCTCTACATCCTTGACGAGCCGACCACGGGACTTCATTTTGCTGATATTCATAAGCTGATGAACGTACTTATCCGGCTGCGGGACGCCGGCAATACGCTGGTGGTCATTGAGCACAACCTGGACGTTATCAAGATGGCTGATTACATCATTGATCTGGGGCCTGAAGGGGGCGACGAGGGGGGATGGATAGTGGCCGAAGGTACTCCCGAGGAGGTGGCTGCCTGCCCCCGCTCATATACCGGCCGGTACCTCCGCCAAGTACTTGAGAGCACAAGGCGCGGGTCTGATGCGCATTGAGCCAGGCAGATTGAAGCAGACGAACATAGGCCGGTCACGACCATGGATGGCGCCCGTGCTGCTGACCGTTGCGCTGTCGGTCAGCGTTTCAGCCGCGTCCGCAGGCCAGTCCCGCGCCACCAGGGGAGAGGCGGCCGCCGTGGAACGCAACCTGGCGACCGGTGAAGCTGCACTGCAGGACGGGTTGTGGTCTCTGGCGGAGACGGAGTTCCGGAAGGTTCTCGAGCAGAGCGTTCCGCGACCTCTGGAGAATCGTGCGGTGATAGGGCTGGCGCGTGCGCTGTGCGGCCGCGGGGCCTACCGGGATGCCTTGGAAGTAATGGAGAAATACCGGCGGCTGAGGCGGAGCAGTATCTGGGCGGCGCGATACCGCTTGTGGAAAGCGGTGGCCCTGGAAGGATCCGGTCAGCCGGATGAAGCCCGCCGACTTCTGGCCCGGGTGGATGCCGGCTCTCTTTCCGGGGCTGATCGAGCGGCGTACCTGCTGCTCCAGGCGCGCCTGCAGCTCTCCGCGGGAAAGGGAAAGGAGGCTCTGCGGCTGTTCGAGGAATTTGACCGGGAATTTTCCTCGACCCCCGCGGCCCCGTTGAATCTGTTCTGGTGGGCGGCAGCTCTGCAGCGGCTTGGATTGACCAACCAGATGGTAGACGTTCTGACACGGCTGGTGAATGACTATCCCCGCAGCGAACCTGCGGCGCGGGGAGCTTTGTGGCTTTCGCGCGCGCTGGCTGAGCGGGGGGATCGCCAAGGCGCGCAGCGGATTCTCGAGGAGCTGGCGCACAGGGAGGACCTACCTGATGACGCCCGGGCCGGTGCGTGGCTGGAGTTGGCCCGTTCAGCGATGGAGAAGGGCGAGTATGCCGACGCAGTAAAGGGGGCATCCGAGGCGGTGGAGCTGGCGCGCTCTGTATCGCTGCAGGATTCCGCCACCTGGCTCCGGGTTCGTGCGCTGGTAATGCTGGAGCGTTATGACGAAGCCGCCACCGCGGCGCGGGAGTGGGTTGGTGAGAATCTGGGACGGTCGGGGACGGATCAACGCTACCGGGAGTTTGCGGAGTTTCTGCGTGCTCACGAGGCAACCAAGTACGCCCTTGAGGAGTTTACCCACTTTCTGGAGTTGTTTCCCCAAGCCGATGCCGAAAGCGTGGCACGTGCCTGGCTGGGTAAGGGCTGGTGTCTCTACTCTCTGGGCCGCTGGGAGGAGGCTGCCGCGGCTTTTGCCAAGGTGCCTCTGAGCGGGATACCGGAAGAACTTTCCGCCGAGGGCCTGCTCAAACAGGCGGACGCACTGTTCCAAG
>QNAJ01000084.1 GCA_003641465.1 Verrucomicrobiota bacterium
AACTCGATTGGAAGCCGACATTGGTATCACCTCCCGGATTGCCAGGAGGGCGGGCGCTGACGCCCGCCCTCCGAGAAAATCAATCAACCTGTTTTGACGGGAATCCTTTTCCCGCTGCGCGCCTCCTGGCCCGTCTTCGGGATCCTGACTGTCAGGACCCCGTTACGGAAACGGGCGGTTATCCCCCCGGCATCAATATTGCCGGGCAGGGGTATGGCCCGCTCGAATGAGCCATAGGCGCGCTCCATGAGATAGTAGTCACGGCGGCGATCCTCGCGCTCCTCCTTCTTTTCGCCCCGAATGGTAAGCACGTTTTCGTCCAGAGTCACCTCAATATCCTTCTCGTCGAGACCCGGCAGATCGGCCTTTACTTCGATTTCCTGGTCGGTTTCGGATACGTCTACATTCGGCACCATTACGCCCCATGTGCGGCCCCGCCTCCGCAGCGAGGGCCAGCGCAAAGACGGGCCGAAGTCTTCCAGGAACTCGTCGAACAGACGATCGATCTCCCGTTGCAGCGAGAGGAACGGATTACCTCCCCTGCTCCAGGCAAGCTCGGATTGCCGCCGTCTGCGCCATGGAACCAATTCGAATGCCATCGCCGATCACCTCCTTTCTGTGACTCTGTGACCGCACACATTATTCAGCCTTTACCGGGATCTTCCGCGGCCGGGCCGTCTCAGTCTTGGGAATGGTCACCGTGAGAACGCCGTTCCTGAGAGTCGCTTCAATCTTTCCGGTGTCACAATCAGTTGCCAGCCGGAAAGATCGCTGGTACCGGCAGGGCTCCCATTCCTCGACCAAGAGTCGGCCCTGGGCCTCGTGCGGTTCCCGCCGCACCCCGCTGATCCTGAGCACGCCCTCTTCCAGACTCAGCTCGAGATCAGACTCCGCCACACCCGGCAGGTCTATCAGCACGGCGTAGTGATCCGGGGTTTCATATACATCGGCGGGTGGCACGTATACCGGAAGATCCTCAACTCGGGCCACCTTCTCCTCCTTACGGCTCACTTCGGTCGTCATCGGAACCACCTCCTTCCCGTCACTCCGCCTTTACCGGGATTTTGCGCGGTTTGGACTTCTCGTGGCGCGGCAGACGTATGCTCAATACTCCATCGCGATAGTGAGACTCAACCCGTTCGGCATCCACCTCGTAGGGCAGCAGAATGGTACGCTCGAACCGGCCGTGTCCGCGCTCCCGGAAGAGATAGCGGCTGTCCTTGGGCAGCTCCGGTTCGCGGCGCTCACCGCGTATGGTGAGGGTCTGATCGGACACCTCAACATCGATTTTCCCAGGATCCACACCGGGAAGATCCGCCGTGACGACGACCTCATCATCGGATCCGCTCACATTCACCGCCGGAAACTCCGGGCCCCGATCCAGCAGACCCCGGAAAAGGCGGTTAGTCTCCTGTCGCAGCCTTTCCAACTGCTGCCACGGATCCACCAGCCAATCGAGCTCATCCAACCAGGTCATATGCCTCACCTCCTTTCCCTTGCTGCGGCTATTTTCTTAGCAGAGAGCGTGCCAGGGGCCATACGGTTCCTAAGTTCTTGGTTAAGAAGGAATTACAATGAAGCGAGCGGCTTCGGCGGTGTGTCATGCTGTCGCTAATCCGGCAACAAGACGGGAGACCAGAGTCACGATGACACAGCGGCAGGTTGGCTGTGCTGCGGCGTCTATGAGGCATGATTTGCCCGGGGAGGTGGTTGCAGTGGTTGCGGAGTGAATTCCACCGCGGGCGACTGGCGGACCGGTTGGGGATAGAGATTCATCAGCTTGTAGTATTCGGGCGGAAGGTCGGTGGACACGTTCAGACCCAACGCACGCGCCTCGTCGGCAGTTATGGGGTAGTCGTGGGTCCATCTGCCGCTGGCCAGCTCCTGGGCGATGTGCGCCGCCTGCTCATCGGAAAGACGGCCGGCAAGCAGTTCGCGGACCACGGAATTCAACTGATCGAGTGCCTTACGGGCAAGATCGGCGCGGATCAGGGTTTCATCCGAAACGCGGTTGATGTCCTTCTGGGAGAGAACCTTGAGAACCGAAGCGGCGGGATAGCTACCGAGTTGCGGATCCACCGGTCCGAGGACCGCATTGGGATCCATGACGATCTCGTGGGCCGCCAGAGCAATGAGTGTGCCGCCGCTCATTGCGTAGTGTGGCACGATAACGCGGGTACGTGAAGGGTGCCTTTTCAGAGCGCGGGCGATCTGGACGGAGGCCAGAACCAGCCCGCCGGGCGTATGCAGTACAAGATCTATGGGGACGTTTTTGTCTGTGAGCCTGATAGCACGTATGACGGCTTCAGAGTCGTGGACGTCAATAAAGCGCATTATGGGAAATCCCAGCAGGCTCATGGTTTCCTGGCGGTGGATAAGAGTGATGACGCGGCATTTGTAGGCTTTTTCGATCTGCTGGAGCAGGCGCAGGCGTGCGGCTTCCAGCATGCGTCGCTGGAAGACGGGCTGCAGGGCGCTGATGATGAAGAACAGCCAGAAAAGATCGAACATGCCGTTCATTTTTCGCTACCTCCGGAACTCTGAATCTTACCACGGAAAATATTCATCTGCGAAGCATCTTTTCTTACGCCGGCGGTCACAGGCCAAGGGGGCCAGAATCATGCCGGCGGCGAATCCGCCCACATGAGCCCAGAAAGCCACGCCGGAGGCGTTATAGCCGGTAAGCAGACTGAAGGTGCCGCTGGCAAGCTGTGTCCATGCCCAGACAAGGATGTAAAGCGCGGCCGGCAGTTCGAAGAAGAAGGGATAGAAGAAGATGGGAACCATTACGATCATGCGGGCAAAGGGAAAGAAAAGGAAATAGGCCCCCATCACACCGGCGATGGCGCCGCTCGCCCCGACGGCGGGAATGCTGCTGCGGGGACTGAGCAGAACGTGTGTGAGCATGGCCGTGATTCCGCAAACAACATAGAAAATAATGAACCGGACGTGCCCCAGACGGTCTTCCACATTGTCTCCGAAGAGCCACAGAGCCCACATGTTGCTGATGATATGGAGCCAACCGCCGTGTATGAACATGGAGGTAAAGAGGGTCAGCAGAGGGATGGGCTGCAGGCCGGCTGCTGCCGCGAGTTCGGGTCGCAGGAAGGCGGCGGGAATGACCCCCCAGCGATGGATGAAGCGCTGAAGGAGCACTGGATGAAGCCCGACCTCATGCATGAACACGAGGACATTTGTGGCGATAATGGCGTATACCACCCAAGGATCCCGCCGGGCGGGAACATCATCTCTAATGGGTATCATCTAATTCCTTCCGGAATCCATGGTCGGGGCGGCGGGATTTGAACCCGCGACCTTTTGGTCCCGAACCAAACGCGCTACCAGGCTGCGCTACGCCCCGCACGCGGCCCCATGCAGGGGCACCGCTGGCTTAACTCTACGGCATGAAACTGCTTCTGCAAGCGAAAAGGGCCTGCCAGCCGACACATGGCTATTGGGGCGAGATCCAGAGAACACGCTCTCCGGCATCCGAAAGGAGATCCCGAAGTGATTCCAACTGACCAGCGGAATATTGCCGGAATATGAGCGCCACATAATAGGCATCATTCCCGGCCCGATGGAAGCGGCCGTGCGGCAGGCGCAGCCATTTCACCAGAGAGGGCAGTGAATGAGAGGGGCTGGCCGGATACCACGTGCGGAAGATACGCAGTGTGTCCAGAACCGGCAAAGATGGAGAGGTCAACCCCGCGCGTTGAAGCTCAGCATTGATGAAGCTAACGTCAAAACCGGCGTTGTGGGCCAGAAGTAACGTTCCCTTACAGAACTGCAGGAAACAGGGATAGACTTCTCCGAACACCGGAGCATTTCTCACCATCTCGTCTGTAATCCCATGGACAGACTTCAGGTATCGTGGAATGTGGCGGCATGGATTGATAAGCCAGTTGGTGGCGACGATCTCACCACCCAGAGTGAACCGCACCGCTCCGATTTCAACAATGCGATCGCCGTGGGGATCGAAGCCGGTGGTCTCAGTATCAAATGCAGTAAATGTCAGACGGTTTACCTTCTCTGTAGCGGGATAGGGAAACTCCGGAAATGCAGGCGCGGCGATACCCGGCCGAACGCTCCCCAGCAGAAGCGCTAATGCGAACATACGAGCGCCAGCTTCCAGACCGAGGGGCGCCGGGCTGTGCATCAACGGTTTCACCGATATCTCCTTATGAACCACGGAAGCAGATCCGGGAAACTTTCAGCGATATGACCTGTCCCGGGGTGAATACGAGCCCGACTTCCGCTATACCCTGCGTGTCGAGAATGCCGTTGCCCCTCTGGTTACCGTACGCGGTGTTCTTTTCCAGCTCGCACAGGCGGAAGACATAGCTGTGACGGCCGGGCGGCACAGTGACAGGAAAAGAGATGTATGCCTCGCCGTCAGCACCTTTGACTCCGGCGTACGAGTCTGCATCGGGCGGGCCATGACCCGTCTCATTGACGAAAAAGCGCAGCTCAACGGACCGCGATGCTTCCAGGTCAATGATCACGCGTTGGGCTCCGGCCAGCTTGCCCGCCGCGGTCTCTTGCGGGGATTGTTCGGGTATTATGCTCACTCCGCAACCCCATCCGCCGCCTGAATTCCCTTGGAGCACGAGAATTCCGTCCTCGGCACGGGCATCCAGGTACGTATCCGCATCCGTTGTGTCTCCCCAGGTAAAGACTCGCCAGGCAGCGGGATTGGAGAATTCCACAGCTCGGAATCCCGCGGGCGGTTCCGGGGGGACACACGCGGTTGGAAAGTCGTCCAGGACCGCCGGGTGCGCACGTCCCGGTCGCACCGCCCGTGCATGGATACGGTCTGCCTCACGATTTACGCGGGAAATGGTCCGCAGGAGCTTTACGTAGGGACGATCAAATATGTCCACCAGTCCGTAGTTGGAGTTCTCGCCGTCGAAAGAGCGTCCGGCCGGAGGTTCATCAAAATACTGGAACCACTCATAGCCGACAACGTAGGGCTTCTTCATAAGCGCCGTCACAAATGCCTCGAAATTTTCGGCTCTCTTCTGCTGGGTAGGCACCGTCACTGCAGCGCCACGTGTATTCGGGCAGCCGGATGAATTCTCCTTTGCGCGCCAGGAGAACTCGGAAATTATCAGCGGCCGCCTGATTTGGGAAACAAGAGTGTCCAGATAGACCGGGTCGGGTTGCCCGGAGGCATCATAATAGTTGAGGCTGACAACATCGCAGTAGCGGGCGCAGGCTCTGATTACAGGCAACGGCGCACGCCGCGCGAAACGCGATCCCAGTATCAGGTGATGGGGATCGAACTTGCGTATGGCTTTCCGGCACATGGAGTAGTAGCGGTCGGCCACTATCCCGCACCAGGCGCGCTCCGCATCCCGGAAGTCAGGTGAACGCGGAACTGCGTCGCGTACGTGGAGAAGCTCGTCAAAGTTTTCGGCGGATGTACTGAAATCCTCTAGGAAGGCATCGAAGGATTCGTAAAAGTCCCGGAGAAACCTGACCACACGGCGCTTGCCGGGGGCACCCGGGCCAAGCTGGAGATACCTTACCAGCAGACCGTCTTTCGGATTGGTGGGCCAGGCTTTCTCACCATACCATGGCAGCTCGTTGTTGACATAGTATCCCACCAGCGTGCTGTTGGTGGCGTGACGGCGCAGCTTGGCGCGGGCTATCCGCATAACCGTCTCGCGGTATTGCCGGGAGAAGACATCCACCAGGCGATTTCTTGCGTCGGGCCCCTGAAGGTCGATAACCACGGTATAGAAGAAATCGGTTCGCCCGTACAGTGAAGGATGGCTCCACGCGGATACGGTATTGAATCCCCAGCACCGGAGGCGGCAGAGCGTATCGAAGCGCCATTTCGAGTACTGGCCCTTGTACCGGCTGATCGCATTGTAGCCCTGATCATTTTCAGGTGCGGAGAAGTCCTGTGGCAGGACGCAGCACACCCCCCTTACCACAAAGGGCCGGCCTTGGTAGAAGAAATACCAGCTTCCGCCTTTCTTGCGGACTGTCACCACGGAAGGACGTCTCCAGCCGCGCACCGGCGGTCTGAGCGAACTGCATCCGTCAAGAAAGGCCATGGTCAGTACAGCCACTCCCACACGAAAAAATGCCACATTTCTCATTTTCGAAGCATTTCTTGTGCTTTTGACCGCTTTCAGGATGTGGAGGCATGTAATACCCCACGAAAGTCCTTGTGTCTATAGTGAACTTGAGGGCCTCGTCGTGCCGCAGGTCGTGCGCCCACCGCGTTTCCTGCGATACGGAGCTTCGGAAGGGATCTCTTTGGGCAGCAGACCTCTTCCTGGTCTTCTTTCCCGTCGCCCATCTCGGAGTTTCGAAAGTCCGAGATTGAATCTGGAGGATGGGGGGCAGGGGAAATCCTTAGGGACAGGAATCAGCGGGCGTGGGAGGAGATGTAGTTGCGGATGGCCTGCTCTTCCGCGGGAAGAACCTCACAGCGGGTAGGCTTTCCCTTGAGCGCTTCTACCGCCGGATGGCGGGCGATATCGCGTCCCACTGCCTCAAAGACCGCTTCGGGAAACTTGGCCGGGTGGGCAGTGGCCAGGCAGATCATGG
>QNAJ01000085.1 GCA_003641465.1 Verrucomicrobiota bacterium
CCGCCAGCGGCACGCATGCCCATCTTGACAAGCAAGAAGAGGTCTGCTTTTAGGGGTCACTCTGTAATCTGTAATTGGCAATGCATCATGGAGCGGCCTTCCTCCGATGGCGATCCGCATTTGCCGCACAGAGAGCCGCCCCCGAGAACGCGCTCAACGATCCATCAAACTCGTCAACCGCCGGGGACTCTTACTCCGGGAGCGGAAGGCTCGGATCGCGAAAGGGGCGGCCTTGGCCGTAAAGGCTGAGCCGCGAAAGTATTGTATGTAAGTAGCCCCGATCTTTCTCAGCGGCCGCAGCGGACGCCTGGCGGCATAACTGTTCCGCTTCCTGGAACCTACCCTGCTCCGCCGCCCACATTCCCAGCACATCGAGCGCCAAGGCAGGATTGGTCGGGTGACGGACAAGTTTCCGGGCAATCTTGTCGGCGACCATCCGATTGCGTACCCGCGGGTCGGGATGGGCGCAGAGAATATAAAGCAAGTGTGCCAGCGGCTCGGAGACGCAGCGGTCGGCAGCGTGTGCCTGAAAGAAATTCCGCACGGCGTACCACAATTTCCCTTCCCGCAGATACAGTGCACCGAGCATATCATGCGCCTGCCACAGCCGCGGCCGCAGTCGGGCAGCAATTCCGGCATGCTCCTTTGCACGGCGGATGTCACCCAATCGCTCAAGGCAGACCGCCAGGTTAAGATGCGCTTCGGCAAAATCCGGAGCGGCTTCCACAGCAGCCGAAAAGAAGCGTGCAGCATTCTGCCAGCGTCCTTCTCGCATACGCAACAGTCCGCAGGCGTGCAGGGCGCGCGGCCAACCGGGTGCCAGAGAAAGCGCTAGAGCGAAATGTTCCCGCGCTGCGCGATGATCACCGGTGCGCATGGATCTCAGTCCCAGCAGGACCCGCTGCTCCGCGGCAAAATCAAAGCCGTCCAGAGGTGCCGCAGCCCCACAATTCACGAGAAGGCCTGCCAGAATCACAGCCAGCCATCCCGCAACACGGCGAACACCGGAACCATTTGTCAGCAGGTGCCGCATCCCCAACGGCGCCAGAAGGCAGATTGCCGGAACCAGTGCCAGACGATAGCGCGAACAGACAGTAAACACCGGCAGCCAGACGATCGCTACCGCAAGGTAGCCCGCAAGCCAGAGCGCCCGCTTCCGATCTCTCCGGAACAGAGCAGGCAATCCCGCCGCAGCCAGAGGCGCGAGGATACCGAACGGAAGGAAGAATCCACCTGCGCCCACGGTGAGGGCACTCAGCAGCGGCGAGTGCCGGCGCTCCAGTGCCAGATCAAAAGTGCGCGGAAGCTCACGCGCACTGAGCAGAAGCCTCAACCGCCTGAGGTAGAGGCGCAGGAAGTCGGACGGGTGGGTTCCTATCCAGCACAGCGCGCGGGCGTAGAACCAGCGGTCAGCCCGTGCGGCGTCGCATATGCCGAAACTGCGCGGTTCCGCGTAGAGATATTCCCAATCCGGACCCGGACGCACCCGGCAGGTATCATCGCCGGCCGGATTGTTGGCAAGGTAAAGATTCACGCCGCCGTTGACCGCAACCGGAATCAGCATCCCGGTTTCCCGGTAGTTATGATGTATCCCCGGCAACAGGGGCAGGAAAACACCGAGCAGCGCGGCCCAGGTGGGAGCGCACCAAAAGGTCTTCCGCCTCGTCGCCAAGAACGCCCCGGCAACGGGAAGGACCGCCAGCGGCAGGTACATGGGTACGCACAGGCCCGCAAGACCGCCGCAGATACCGGCCGCCAGCCAAGCGAGGGTGCTGCCGCGAAGACCCGATCCGGCGAGCAAAAGCATCGCTGTCAGGAAAAACACCGCCAGTCCCGCGGGCAGCATCTGGAGATCGTAGAAGACCTGAGGGCCGTAGAGTGCGAAGAGGATACCTACCGCAAAAGAAAGTCTTGGAGGTATGCCCCAACTCCAGGCAAGGTAGAAAAGAAGGGCCGCCGCTGCCGCGCCGATCGCCCCCTGTACAAATGTCACGCTCACATAGCTGCCGCCGGTGGCACCGTAGATTGCAGCAATAAACAGCGGATACAGCGGCGGCCGGAAGAACGGCCCGCGGGCCGCATTGCCCTGTAGTAGATCAAGCGCCTCTTGCTCGTACTCTTCACAGTCTACGATCGGTTCACCAAAAGTGGGCGCCCGGAGGGCCAGATCGCGCAAGACCGCAAGCCTGACTCCCAAGCCCACGATCAAAATGATGGTCGCGGCGCCGTGGGGCCACAGCAACGTTTTCGTCCCGCAGCCAGCTTTCATCCTGGGCCTCCGGCTATCGCCACGGCAGCCCAACGGCCCATACCGCAACGGGAGCGCGCACGGGGATGCGGTTGAATTGAAGGCCGTTCACCTGTATGGTTGAAGAACAGGATGTCCGAAAACAGATGAGACTGCCGCTTCAGATATATGGATCCCCCTCTTTGCGCCGGAGGGCCCGGCAAGTTCCCGAGGTGGACCGGGAGGTACGGAAACTCGCCTCGGACATGCTTGATACCATGCATCTCGAGAAAGGAATCGGTCTGGCTGCGGAGCAGGTGGGTGCAGATATTGCGCTGTGCGTGGTCGAGATTCCTCCCGAGTACGACCGGGATCCTTCCGGCAGGCGGCTTAATCCGGGCCTTCGGATGCCTCTGATCCTGGTCAACCCACGTATTTCCTGTCCTTCCACGCAATCTGCCGTTGCTGAGGAGGGGTGCCTCAGCTTCCCGGGGATCTACGTACCGATAAGGCGAACCGCGGAGGTCAAGGTGCAGTATCTGTCCCTCGAAAATGAGGAACGAGATATTCTGTGCCGGGGACTTCTGGCCCGTGCCATTCAACATGAGGTTGACCATCTTAATGGCGTACTCATCATTGATCGCATTCCGGTGCTGCGGCGCCTGTTGCTTTTGCCCCGTCTCCTGCAATTGAAACGCATCGCTTCTCAGGAAAGATCCGCCTGACCCTCCTGCAGAAGCGCTCCGTCGTCTGACCGACCGGGTTCCGGTGCGGCAACCTCCGCAACCTGTATCCCTGCACCGGGGAATCCGGCACCGCGCGTATTTTCTTCCGCCGCAACCGGCTGCTGCGCGGCGAGCCCGTGGCGGGCCATAAACTCGGCCGCCAACTGGCGGTAGGCTTGCGCCGCGATCCCGCGCGGATCGTAGCGGGTCACCGGCACACCGTGACTCGGAGCTTCACCGAGTCTCACCGTACGCGGGATCAGTGTATTGTAGACTAGTTCCGGAAAATGCCGCCTCACTTCGTGAACAACCTGCTGGGCCAGGTTGGTGCGGCGGTCATACATCGTCATAAGTATACCTTCCACACGCAGTCCCGGATTGGTTCCACCGGTCCGGAGTCGCTGAACCAGTCCCACCATTACGCTCAACCCTTCCAGGGCGTAATACTCGCACTGCAGCGGAATCAGAACCGCATCGGCGGCAACCAGCGCATTCACGGTAAGGATGCCGAGAGAGGGAGGGCAATCCAGGAACACGAAATCATATTGCAGGTCCTTTCGCAGGTCGGCCAGCGCTCGGCGCATTCGGTGGAGATACTCTTCGCCCCGGGCAATATCAACTTCCGCTCCCACCAGATCCAGTTCCGCAGGGACCGCGTCAAGGCCGGGCACCGGCGTGCTGACAACCTGTTCCTGGATCCCCTTCTCCCCTAAAAGCACGGGATATATACTGCTCTGTTCCCGCTTCTCGATTCCCAGCCCGCTGGTAGCATTTGCTTGGGGATCAACATCCACCAGCAGAACCTTCAACCCGTTCTCCGCCAGACAGGCCGACAGATTTATGGCGGTGGTGGTCTTGCCAACACCACCCTTCTGATTGGCGACCGCTATTACGCGGGATTCCATCATCCTGCCGCCACCCGGCAAATTTCTTCCCGGAGACCAACCTTGAGCATAATCATCCCCCCGCCTGCGCACAAGGCCGCCGTGGGGTGCTCCCGAGAGGACCCAACCTCTGTGCCAGAAGCGGCATCAGTGCGTACAGCGCCGCCACCACCGCAAGGGTAACCGTGTGCCCCAAATGAATATCGAGAAGCAGCACCAGAGGACCTGCTGCAAGAGAAGCCAGTCCGCTCACCGCCCAGGCCCAGGCCGCCGCCTGCCCGCCGCAGCTCGCAACCAGCAGAGCAAGGCCGTTGGGAAAGGGCACGCCCATGGCGAGTCCCAGCGGAATCAGCAGCACTGTGCGAACGAGAATCCCTTGCCAGCCAGCCCATGCAGTCCCGGGAAGGACGCGAACCGCAATCGCCGTCAAGAGCGCCATGCCCGCGACGGCAGACGCGGCTATGCGGACAGCGCGGATTCCCCCGCCCCGGGACAGGAGCGCTCCTGCAGAGGCACTGGTCATCAGCACCCCTACGACCAGCGCGAATTCGTGCAGCGGCCTCATCCACATGCGCGAGAACACCTGCAGCGTCACCACTTCCACGGCTACGAATCCGCATCCGGTGAGCAGAAAATACATCAGCGCAGCCGCCCGCTGGTATGACCGGTCAACGCGTGCCGCACGTGGAAATAGCGGCAGTACCGCCAGCACCCCGCCACCCGCCAGGACCGCGCACTGAAACGCGGCGATAAGGAGGATCAGATAGCCCCACTCGCTGAAGGGCAGCCATTCCCACCTCATCCTGCTCAGCAGTCCGGGCAGAGCCGCCGGACGAAAAGTCACCCCGAAATAGGGACGGTCGTCAGTGACCGGGGTCAGGTCGAACGGCGAATCACTTTCCCGCATCACCTGTTTGCGGCCGAGCAGGTCCGTGGCGAGGAGATAGTAATACGGGCGATCGAGAACAGTGTACCGGTTGACTTCGTCAGGCGATATGTCCGGCAGCCACCACACGTCGAAGCTTTCGGCCTGTGAAAATCGGCGTATCCGCCGGCATTCAGCCCGCGACAGCGGGCGCCGGCTGGCCAGCAGAGTAGCCACATTCCAGGTGCGTATACACGCAATGTACCGGCCCGCGGGTGAAAGCCCTTCTTGCTCACAGGCTTTTACCAGGGTCGCCAGCAGGCGGATGGCGTCGCGCGGCGGTCGCTTCAGCCGACAGGTGACGGAAAGCAGCCCGCGGGGTGCAAGGTGCCGCAGCAGGGCGCAGAGACCCTCCACAGTAATCAGGTAATCGCAGTCAACCGCCTCCCATCCCGCCAGCCCGGTATGCCCCACTCCATGCAGAGTCACCTCGACCAGATCGTAGGTTCCGGTGGACCGTTCCACGTACGCACGCAAATCCGACACACCGAAAGCGACACCCGGAGCTGAAAAAATCTCCCCGGCGAGATGATCCAGCAATCGGACCGTGCAGCCCACCGGTACGTTCTGTTCAACTGCCTCGATCCGTCCGCTGGCATGCCTGAGCGCGCGCAGCAATTCGGTCCCGCCGTCAACACCCAGCAGGAGAACCGTCTTCGGCTGCCTCAACGCATAGGGCAGCGCGCTGCTGAGATGGTCGCTCCACTCGAGCGATTGGTCTTTATCGGCTTGGACCGGAGGTCGCGGACGGTTTATGACCGCTGCCAGATCACCATCGCAAAAGACACCAATCTGAGAAAGAACCGGTAGTGCGGGGGCAGCAGAGCCGGGCTGGCCGGGGGTTTCTCTGATAAGGGCGGACTCTATCGCCGTTATCCATCCATCGGGGAAAAAGGCTTCGTGCAATACACGGTACTCACCCGAAGCCCGCACCACAGAAAGTTGTTTGAACTGGGACAATGGCAACTTGAGAAAGGGCAGACACGCCAGTCCGATTGAGATGATCGCAAGCAGCCGAACGACGCGCACTCGGCGTAGCGCAACGACACCCAGCAGTGCGGGGATGAAAGCCTCCCACGCGACGATCACCGGGCTCTGGAGATACATCATCGCCAGTGCCACGCCCAATGCCGCAGCTCCGCCCAGCATGGAAGCCGCGTAAACCAGAAATATGTGCCGCTGCAGCAGCCGAAAAATCACCGCGGTCACCGCGGATCCAAAGAAAAAAGGCATCAGCAGGGGTACATACGCAAACGCCAACCGGAGAAAGCCCCGGCGGGATCCGATCACTATCACCGGGTCCGGAGCCGTCCCCAGCACAATCCACAGGCATAGTGGGATGGTCACCGCCGCCAGTGCCGTCAGCCTGGGCAGCCAGCGATTACCGGCAGAGGATCCTGCTTCCCTGCGGAGCAGGATGGCCGCCGCAGCCCCGCCCAAGCCCACGCCGAAAAGCGAAACCGATATCGCCAGATAGGCAAATTGATGGCCGCAGGCCACGGAAAGGATGCGGTTCATCGAAATCTGGAACCACATCCCCGCCGCGCTGACCGCCGCCGCAGTAACCAACAGTCGGCGTGAGGTACGTCTGTCCGGAGGCTCTACCAGATCTTTCCCGGAAAACTCCATGGCGACCAGGCGGTCTATGGACCGGGTCGAGGCTGCAGGAATCAGCCAGCCCGGTCATTGGATCCCTGTCTGCGAGTATGGACCGCGCGAGGAATCACTCCAGCTTTTTCCAGCAGCGGCATGGCTCAGATCCCTGACCTGATGATAGAG
>QNAJ01000086.1 GCA_003641465.1 Verrucomicrobiota bacterium
CCGGGCATCCGGAACCAGCTTCTTCAACTCGGCCATGACGTGTATGGCGCATTCCGGACACTTCTCCTCACTGAATCTTCCCATGAATCCCACCACAAACCCCGGCGGAAAAGCGGCCGTTGCGTCTTCGGGCGGGAAACGATGCGGTGGATACCCGGTGGGTATCAGCCTCAATCTCGACTCCGGTATTCCGGCAGCAGCCAACATCCCATGATAGAACCGGCTGAGGACCACCACCCGCCGACACCTTTTCAACACCTGTCGGTCGAGCCATTCATAAGCGCGCTCCTTGAAATCCTTCCGCAGCAACCATCCATGCACCGTGGCAACCTGCGGGATCCCATTGCGAAGCGCCGCCAGCCAGCCGTGAAAGTCAGCCTTGTTGCCTATCGTATGCAGCACGGCTGCACCCTCACTGCGGAGCGCGCCGGCTACTCTTCCAATGAGTACCGGCGAGAACACGCTGCCCACCGGTTCGATTCTTATTCGGATGCCTGCCCGCCGGAACGCTTCCGCCACCGCCCCTCCGGCCCGTAAGCGTCGCTCGCGGATGAAGCACATGATCGGCTCGCACCCGCCGGAATCACGCAGCCCCACCAGCAGATCCTGCACCGCCCTCTCCGCACCGTAGAGGCGGTCGCGCTCCTGCATCAGGAAGAACACTTTCATCGAACCAGCCGCCCGCTCCAATCCGACGCACTTCCCGCCATTCGCTGGTTTAGCGCTTGATCCCTCTATCCCGCCCCGGCATCCTGAAATGCGGTCCCAAGACCGCAAAAGCGATCCGCGGATGCATACCGACCTGATAGTCTCAGTTATAGTCGTAACTCTTAACGAGAGACAACATATTCCACGTCTGGCTGATGCCCTCCGGAATCAGAATCTGCCGCCAGGGGTGGCACTGGAGACTATTCTCGTGGATGGCGGCAGCTCTGATGGAACCCCGGAAGAGGCCGAACGCTGCGGCTTCAGCCGGGTGATCGCCCTTCCCGGGGCCTCAATCCCCAAGTGCCGCAATGCCGGACTCGCCGCGGCAGCCGGAGAGTGGATCGGCTTTCTGGACGGTGATTGCGAACCAGCATCCGACTGGATCCTGACAGCAGCACCCTATCTCCAGGGAAACGAGCCGGTCATGGTCGGCTGGCCCGCTGAACCGCCGCTGCTACGGACGTGGGTACAGGAGGCCTGGCATCTGCACTGGCGTACCAAAGGGACGCTCCGCCGTAAGGACCCCGAGCCGTTCAGGCTGATCACGACCCGAAACATGCTCTTCAACCGCGCGGCCCTGCACTTGATCGGAGATTTTGACGAGGATCTGCCCACCGGAGAGGATACGCATTTCGCCCTGCGCGCCTGGGCTGCAGGCGTGCATCTCATTCCGCTGCCGCAGCTGCGCGTGATCCATCATGGGGAGCCCGCCACACTGAAGGACTTCTTCCGGCAGCAGCTGTGGCATGCCAACCGGCGTGCCTACAGGAAGATCGTGCGTGCTACCCGCCTGCGACACGGAGGCCATGCCCCGCTCTACGCCGCGATATTCGTGGCGGCACTGGTCATGGTACCGGTGGGTGCTCTGTGCGCGTTCCTCGCAGGTCGGCCTTTGTGGATGCTGGTCGCTTTGGTACCCCTGTTGTCGGCTGCACTTCTACCCGCCGTGCTTACCTCGCTGCGTGCACGCCGCCCGGTGATGCTTATCCCACTGACCGTGATCTATGCAGCCTACGGCACCGCGCGGGCACTCGACCTCCTCGGTTTCGCGCGGTCCAAACGAAGCTGGAAAACACGCTGATCTTGACCGGGCCGCGGTCAGACTCCTAAGACTTCTTGAAAATCCGACCGGTGAGCCACAGGTGTCGTAACAGATAACCTGTCGCAATCAACATAATGCCTAAAAGGAATGAACCGAAAGCCGCACCAATCGTGTTCCAGATACGGCTGAAGAATAATGTATAAGTCTCGATAATGAAGAAGGTTAATCCGAAATTGAAAAACATCCTATCTTCCTTAAGAGCTCCGTAGAACAGAGCGCACAATGAAGCACCGATGAACAGAAGATTAGCTATCCATAACTCATCTGCCCGCGGAGGGGACCAATAATCTTCCGAATAGGTAATACCCCAGATAGACATGATCCACAGAGATAGATAAATCAGAAGAAGCCCTGTCCATTCATATGTCCTTCCGAATGAAAACAGAAAAGCATCTGGGCTGCTGCGCACTTTCTCTATGTGCCAGATTCCCACGAGCAGGAGAAGAATGCCGACTATCAACTGAACGACAGGCATCTGCACCCCTATTACGTAACAGGCAAAGAAATAAGCTGCATAAAGACCTATGGTGTGGGCGAGGAAACCTATACTGAAGAGAAGGGCGATCTGGTCCCGCATACGATAGGCAATCACCAGAAAGAAAATCATGCCTACCAATGAAAAATAGGGGAAAAGGATCTTTTCGCCCGCATACATGTACGGGTCCGTTGGGTAGATCGCGTAGTTAAAGAATTGCCAGGCGGCTGATGCTAGAATATATCCGATAGTAAGAGCTGCGGTGCCTAGACGAAGCTCCTTCTCCAGCAGGAATCCTAATTCAGTAGAGTTCAATTCTGATCTTCTTCTCACTCTCATACCGAACCACTGGAAAAATCCCCATCCCAGAAGGCAAGAAACACCGCCTACGATTTCCCGATAATGTTCGGGGGAGATGGCCTTCGCTAATGCGATAATGGGGGCCACAAATTCATACAAGAACCGCCCTATGGCCCGCAAAATTTCGATGTTTATCAACTTTAACGTAGCCGCGAACCCAAAGATTACCCAGAAGCCTCCAATGACAAAAAGCACCTTTATCAACTTCAGAAAGTGTTTCCGGGATTCTACCTTCATATAAGCGGCGATTTTTTCAGCTTGCTCCTCATCTATCAATCCGGCGCTCTGCCAAGCTTGCAGATAACGCATCAATTTTCTAAATCGCATCTTCCCCCTCCCTTCTGGTAATGGTAACGTAGGAGCAGAATTTCAGATGACCTTCGCAGAAGAAAGGTATTCCCCGGAATGCAAGGATCTCAATCAGTGTAGTCTCCGCGCATGTCCCTTAACCTGATATATTCATCAAGCCACAGAGCGGGGCGCGAATCAAGCAGGAACGGACGGAGGGAGCCCGCAGATCACGCAGGTGGACGCGCATAGGCAGATGAGGAGGCATGCAGTCTGATTATGGACACACTGCTGCTGTCCTTCCCTTATTTTCAGCGCAAGGGGGACCGCCACTGCCGGGATCTATGAGCTATCCAGCAAGGCGAGCATAGCGGCTGCACGGCAGAGAATAGGCTGCAAAGGATAGCTGGCCGGGAAGTGGAAGCAGATACCGGCGGGATTTGAACCCGCGACCTCTTGAACCGCATCCCAAGCGCTGCTATGCAGCCTACGGCACCGCGCGGGCACTCGACCTCCTCGGTTTCGCGCGGTCCAAACGAAGCTGGAAAACACGCTGATCATACCGCGGCGGTTATCAGCCTGCGGCCTCGCCGCCAGCGGACCGGAAAAACTCTCGCAGCCGGGCAGAATTATCGTCCCAGGATCTCGTTGAGGTCTTTTTCCGGGTCAGAGATCAGTCGCACCCCGTACTCCGCGGACAGGACCCGCAGAATGTCTTCATTGACCCATGCCGGCAATATGGGACCGAGGCGGATATTCCGGAATCCCAGAGACAGCAGGGCCCAGAATATCGCGACCGCCTTCTGCTCCATCCACATCAGTATCAGACTCAAGGGAAGCTCTTCCAGCCCGGTTCCCAGAGCCTGCGCCAGTGCCTGGGCGATTTCTATGGCGACAATGGAGTCGTTGCACTGTCCCAGATCCATGAGCCGCGGAACGCCTTCAATTTCTCCCAGCTCCAGATCGTTGATGCGGTATTTTCCGCAGCCCAGAGTGAGAACAATCGTGTCATCGGGGAGCTGCTGGACGAACCGCCTGAAGTATTCATTTCGCCGGGTCGGAGAGTCACAGCCGCCCACCAGGAAAAATCGCCGAATCCTTCCCTGCTGCACCAGACTACCGATCCTGTCCGCCAGTGCCAGCACGCTGCTCTTTCCGAAGCCCGTCACCCGCCTGACCGATCCCGAAGATTCCTCAAGCTCCGGCAGCCGGGCCACCCTTTCCATCACCGGCCCGAAGTCAAAGTCCCGGATGTGCGTTACCCCCGGCAACCCGGTCACGCCGGTGGTGAACATGCGGTCGCGGTAGGCCTCGCGCGGCGGCATAAGGCAATTGGATGTTCCCACGATAGCGGCGGGATACCGGGAAAACAGCTCCCGCTGGTCAAACCACGCCCCGCCGAGGTTCCCCACCAGGTGAGAATATCTGCGCAGGCCCGGATATCCGTGGGCTGCAAGCATCTCGGAATGAGTGTAGATGTTGATCGCGCTACCCTCAGTCTGTTTCAGCAACTCTTCCAGAGCTTTCATGCTGTGACCGGTGACTATCACTGCCCGACCTTTCCTGGTCCCGGTGAAGACTTCAACCGGCGTAGGTTCACCGTACGCGGCGATGTGAGCATCCTTGAGCAGTCGCATGACCCGCAGGGTCATTCTGCCGGCTTCCAGAGAAAAGGACACAAACCGCTGCGCATCGAAATTCACATTGGTCAGAGTGGAATAGAACGCATCCGCCAGGAAATGCCCGATCTCCGGATCGGTACGGCCCAGCTCGCGGGCATGATTCAGATAGGCCGAGATACCCTTGATGACAAAAAGCAGATTGTCCTGGAGCCGCGCAACCGTAGGAAGCTTCCCACATACACCGCTGGCCGTGCAGCCTCTGCCCCCGGCAGTCTGGGAACACTGGTAACAGAACATCCTGAATTCCTGCATCGTTCTTTCCTCCCACCTTTCAATTGGGGTTCTTGATCCGCTCTGCTGTGCAGGCAGGCGACAAACAGCCTACCCCCCGAATCCGAGAGCAAACCGCCACGGGCTCAGGAATGACAGGAAGGACCGGACTGGTCGGGGCGGCGGGATTTGAACCCGCGACCTCTTGAACCCCATTCAAGCGCGCTGCCAGGCTGCGCTACGCCCCGACCGGTACCACCCCACCGGAAAATCCGCTGCCACTACATTACCAGCGGGAAAGGAACTCTCAACCCGTAATCTCTCCTTAACTTCTCTCGCGGTCCACCCTATTCACCCTTGAGCAGTGATCCCAGCGCGTCTTTCAGCTTACGGCCCACTTCATTCAGCTTCTTTTCGTCCAGGTGAATCTCAAGCCCACGCTTCTTCAGCACGCGGGAAAGCTCGCGCGCCGCGGAACTCAACAATGCTTCCGAAGCTACCTGAGCCAGGACAGCACCGGGATCGGTGACGTTATACAGCGTCGTCCGCCGATTGACTTCCACCGAGTCCACTTCGGGCGGCCCCTCTTCACCGTAACGATGTACTTCCAGCGTACCCAGGCTGACCTCAAGTCGGTCTATTACCACGCCGCGGGAGACGCGCCCGCGCTTCCCGCGGCTGCCGGCAGCCGGAGAGGGCCGTCCTCCTTCGGCCTTCTGCCGCTGTTTCCCGGCCGGCCGGACTTCCGCCAGCCTTTCCAGGTTGGTGGTACCATCCGGCTTCTCAACCAGCACCATGCGGGAAATGTCCAGCACCACCCGCCGCAGCCGTAGTGGATCGGAAAGCAGTGAGCGCGGATCGTACTCCATTCGGAAACGGGCGATTTCGAATGCCTCCCTCTCCTTGAAATCCGGAGGATTGAGCAGCGTCATGCCTTCTACACTGATGACCGGCTTCAGGATGCCGATATGTATGCTGTCGAGCTTCAGCCCGAAGCCGGTTGTGCGCTCGACCACCTCCGGCAGCGCCTTGCGGATAAGGATATTCCGGGCTGCCAGACCCGCCCCCGCCAGAAGGACCACCACCAGCGTCAGGACAACTACCACGCGAACCAGAGTCTTCATTCCGCCCATCCCTTCCGTCTTCGCTTGTGTATCTGAACCGCCCACTTTCATCGAAGCAAGCATATTACCGGCCGGCGGTCCTCCGCAATCCCATATGCGCACCACACGAACTGCTGAATTGACAACTCCTCGGGCCCGCCATACCTTGGCCGCATCAATGACTGCGCCCCGGAATCTCGGAAGACGACCCTGCGAGCTGGGCGAGGCGGAACACCACATCTGTGACGCCGTATCCCGGCTGCTGCCGCACTACGCACACCCGGACGTGGACCGGGCTGACGCCGTGCTGGCGGGCTACCCCAATCCGGTTCCCGTTATTGCCGCCCTTGAAATCTACATTGACATCATGCTTCCCGGCCGCATGTCCCACGAGAGCGTCGGCACGGACGACTTGGCCGTTTTTCTCATGAGAAGACTGTCTCACGCCTGGCGTTTACTGCGTCCGGAGATTGAGCGGGCCATCCCTTTCCGGTGGAAAGGGGAAGCCGCCCGCACAGAGGGCCCCCCGGCGCCGGTGGATCCCCGCGAAGAATCGTACCGGGTGATTGGAAAGTTCTATGAGCAGCTGCCCCAGGTCC
>QNAJ01000087.1 GCA_003641465.1 Verrucomicrobiota bacterium
GTGCCTTGTGGCCGGCAGGCATGCTCATGGCGGGGAAATGCTACTGCGGACGGAGCAGAGCGACAAGTTTGCTTATGGGCAAACGCTTTGCAATGGTGTTGTGCGGGTGGTAATTTATTTCGCAACATAGTCAAGACCGGCGGCCGACGAATCGGTCGGGAATGGCGGAATGAGATCTCAGCGGGAAAGCGAGGATCAGGAGCGGAAGATTCCTTCGGGAAGCCCTATGCGTGGCCTGGTAGCATGGTTGCTTCTGCTGGTGGCGTTTATTTTTCTTTTCCAGTCCTTTTCGCGCGGATATGAGCGCTCACGCCGGATGCCGTTCAATCCGGATTTCGTAGAGCTGGTCGAGCAGGGAAAGGTTCGCAGGTGCGAGATCGTCAATGAGCTTTCCGGGGTGCAGTACGTACGTGGTGAACTGGTGGAGATAGATCCCCGCACAGGTAGGCCGAAACAGTTCCGCGTGGATGTTATCATGACCGATGATCTCCCCCGCTGGCTGCGCGAGCACGGGGTGGCTTTTGAGTTTCGGACCCAGAATCCATATGTGTGGCAGATTGTATCGGGAGCCATACCGTTCCTCCTGTTCGCCGCTCTGCTGTACTTTCTCTTCGTCCGCCAGATGCGCATTGCGGGCAAGGGAGCTCTCAGCTTCGGAAAGAGCCGCGCCCGTATGCTCACCCGGGACCGGAACCAGGTGACCTTCAACGACGTGGCGGGGATCAATGAGGCCAAGGAGGAGGTGCAGGAGATTATCGAATTTTTGAAGGATCCGGCAAGATTCCAGCGGTTGGGAGGGCGCATACCCAAAGGCGTTCTGCTGATCGGTCCGCCGGGTACCGGCAAGACCCTGCTGGCACGGGCAATTGCGGGGGAAGCGCAGGTACCGTTCTTCAGTATCAGCGGGTCCGATTTCGTTGAGATGTTTGTGGGCGTTGGAGCTTCCCGGGTGCGCGATATGTTTGAGCAAGCCCGGAAGCACGCCCCCTGCATTGTCTTCATTGACGAAATAGACGCGGTGGGTCGCAGCCGTTTCAGCGGAATCGGCGGGGGACACGATGAGCGGGAGCAGACTCTGAATGCGTTATTGGTCGAGATGGACGGCTTCGACACCAAGGAGGGAGTGATTATCATAGCCGCCACCAATCGGCCGGACGTGCTGGACCCGGCACTCTTGCGGCCCGGGCGCTTTGACCGGCAGATTGTAGTGGACCTTCCGACATTGGAGGGCCGGGAGGCCATCCTCAAATTGCATGCGCGCAATCTTAAGCTATCGCCGGATGCCGATCTTCACCGGATTGCCCGGGGCACGCCGGGATTTTCGGGCGCCGATCTGGCCAATCTGATAAATGAGGCCGCTCTGCTGGCCGCCCGGCGCGGGGCGGAGGCGGTGGAAATGAAAGATCTGGAGGAAGCCCGGGACAAGGTTCGCTGGGGACGGGAACGGCGCAGCAGGGTGCTGGATGACGAGGAAAAGAAATTGACCGCCTACCATGAGGCGGGACATGCGGTGGTGATGGTGATGCTGAAGGACACAGAACCGCTGCACAAGGTAAGCATTATTCCGCGGGGGGCCAGTCTGGGGGCTACCATGCAGCTGCCCGAAAAGGACCGTTACACCGAAAGCCGGTCACGGCTGCTTTCGCTAATCACCAGCCTCATGGGGGGACGTGCCGCGGAGGAGCTGGTGTTCGGTGATATAACCACAGGTGCGCAGGCCGACCTGAGGCAGGCCACTGACATGGCCCGACGGATGGTGTGCGAGTGGGGCATGAGCGAAGAGTTGGGGCCGCGTTCGTTCGGCCAAAGGGAGGACCTTCTTTTTCTGGGACGCGAAATCAGCCGGACCCGGGAGTTCAGTGAAGAAACGGCGCGCAAGATTGACGAGGAGATAGAGCGGATACTGCGCTCCTGTTACCGGAGAGCGCGGGCGATACTGGAGGAGCACCTGGATGGCTTGCATCTGGTAGCCCGTCTCTTACTCGAGAGGGAGACGCTGGATGGGAAAGAGATCGAGGGAATCGTTCATCATGGGCGGCTTCCGGACGGATCACCGGCTGTTGCGAAGGAACGGACGGATCAGAATGTGCCTGCGGGGGATGTTGAGGAAAGGGATGGAGTTTCCCCGACAGCTTCGCGTGCAACTCCGGCAGACACCACCGGGAACGCTCAAGAATCCTGAGGGTGCCTCAATCTGGCAGTGCCGGGATCGCCAACTGGATGTGGGCAGGGGCCCGCTGATTATGGGGATATTGAATGTCACGCCGGACTCATTTTCGGACGGGGGACGCTTTCTTGATCCGGATTCTGCAGTGCGCCATGGGTTGGAACTGGTGGAAGCGGGAGCGGCGATTGTGGACGTGGGGGGAGAGTCGAGTCGGCCGGGTTCGCGGCGGATCCCGGCGGACGAGGAGCTGAGGAGGGTGCTCCCGGTGATTCGCGGGCTGGCGGCGCAAAGTGACTGCGTCATTTCGGTGGATACCATGAAGTCCGAGGTGGCCCGGCGCGCGCTGGATGCCGGGGCGCATATTGTAAACGACATATCCGCGGGACGATGGGATCCGGAAATGTTCGGCGTGGTAGCGGCCTACGGCGCCGGCATGGTGCTCATGCACATGCAGGGAGAGCCCGAGACCATGCAGAGGAATCCGGAATACGGGGACGTAGTGAAGGAGGTGCGTGATTTTCTGGTTGTTCGCTTGGGGGCTTGTGTGGAGGCGGGAATCGCCAGGGATTCGGTGGCGGTGGATCCCGGCATAGGATTCGGCAAGACTCTGGAGCATAATCTGGAACTGCTGGCGGCGATACAGCGGCTGAAAGAGGTCGGGCGGCCGGTGGTGATCGGCGCGTCGCGGAAGAGTTTCATTGGCTTGCTTACCGGAAGAGAGGTCGGAGAGCGGCTGGCTGGTAGCCTGGCGGTGGCGGCGTATTGTGTGTTGCGTGGGGCTGACATATTGCGGGTGCACGATGTAGCCGAAACGCGCGATGTTGTAGAGTTGATTCAAGCGCTCAGGAAACGGGAAGGGACGCAATGATCCTGGGAGGAGAGCTGCCTGGAATCAGAGATCTGGTTGAGATCCTCATCCTGGCGATGTTGTTCTACTACATCATGCTTTTTTTCCGCGGAACTCGCGCAGCCCAGATTCTCTCCGGACTGGTAATATCACTGGTTTTTCTTCTTCTGGTTACCGGGTTCTTCCAGCTTTACACCCTGAACTGGCTGCTGCAGAAGTTTCTCGTGTACCTGACTCTGGCTCTGATCATCATTTTTCAGCCGGAGATTCGGAGGGCATTGGCGGAACTGGGCAAGCAGCATATTTTCGGTGGTGCGGCGGCCGAGCGATCTCTTGTGGATAACCTTATGCGGGCAGTGGCCATCCTTTCCGAACGTAAGATCGGAGCCCTGATTGCAGTTGAGCGAGAGATCCGTACCCGGGCGGTTCAGGAGACCGGCGTCAAGCTCGACAGCCTGGTGAACGCTGATCTGCTGGCCAGTATCTTCTTTCCTCATACTCCACTTCACGACGGTGGGGTTATCATCAGTGGCAATCGGATCGTGGCGGCGGGGTGCATTTTCCCGCTTTCGCAGGATCCCAAACTGGCCCGGACTCTGGGTACCCGGCACCGCGCAGCAGTGGGGCTCTCGGAAGAAACCGATGCGGTGGTCATCGTGGTTTCGGAAGAGACCGGTACAGTCTCTGTGGCGTACCGCGGGCGGCTTCGCCAGGGTCTGGATCAGCCCCGACTGAGGCGGTATCTCGAGGAACTGGTGGTAAAGAGCCGCCGCCAGGTCAGTACACTGGACCGGGTAAAAAAGCAGATCGACGTGTCATCCGAGAGCTTGGCGCGGACAAGCGATGAAGTACTGGAGGAAGAGCCGGGGTGAGCCGCGGGTGGTCCAGGATCCTGCAGCTGGTGACGGTGAACCGCGGACTGAAGGCGCTTTCGTTGCTTCTGGCGCTGGTATGCTGGTATCTTATCCGCGAAACCATCAGCTTCGAGATAGCGATCCCGGATGTTCCAGTCCGGGTAAGGGTTGCAGAGGGGCTGGCGGTACGGGAGAAATCGGTGCAATCGGTCGAAGTGGTCATCCGGGGTGCCCAGAGCGACGTTATGCAAATACGTCCGGATACTGTTGCGGTGATTGTCGACCTGAAACGTTCCCACCGGCCGGGTGAGTATGAAGTGAAACTCCGGCCTCACATGGTCAGGGTTCCGGGCAGTGTGCGTGTTGTCTCGCTGGATCCCCAGAGGCTGAGAATAGCTATCGAGGAGAAAGTGACGCTGGAGGTTCCGGTGGAGGTTGACCTGACCGGATCTCCGGCGCTGGGGTTCGTGGTACGGCAGGCTTCCGCGGACCCCGCGCGGGTGAAGGTGACGGGACCGGCCAGTCTGGTGAAGGCCCTCGATACGGTGAGAACGCAGCCGGTTGATGCGAGCGGTGCGTCCGCATCGTTCCGCACTGCAGTAAAATTGGTGCGCCCCGGAGTGTCGGATACCGTGGACATAGAGCCATCACAGGTGACGGTGGCTGTGGCCATAGCTCCGGCCACCGCACATCGTCGTGTGGAGGGTGTTCCGGTGCGGGTGGTTCTGGCGCCGGAGGTGGCTTCCAGCGTGAGAATCCGGCCACCGCGTGTGGACATTGATGTGCAGGGTGACGCCCGGCTCTTGGAGGCGCTGGATGCTGACAATGTCCTGGCGTTTGTGGACTGTAGTGGATTGAAACCCGGGACTCGTTACGAGCTGGCGGTGCGGGGAATCGTACCGAGGGGTATGTTCGTGGCGGGTATTAGCCCTCCGACCGTAGAAGTGAAGCTTTCGGTCAGATGAGTCGGCGGCATGTGGCGGGGAGAAGGGATGCTGCGAATATCGAACCAGGGACTATGGAGCGCAGCCCGACACCGGAGTCACGGTAGCGGGAGAAATCCGGTCCTGGCCGTATCAATTTCTGTTGCTATGATACTGACTGTCGCGCACCTGGTGCCGGGAGAGGAAGGCGCTATGCAAGCCTTTGAGAGGGGCTCGAACAGTACCGACAGGTGTGGCGAGGAATCCCCTGTGGATAGAGTGGAAAAGGCCCTCGTCGAAACAGGCAACCATCTGCTGACCGCGCGCCGGTTCCGCGAGGCGGAGGATTACTATCGCCGGGCGCTTGCCAGGAATCCGCGCAGCAAGCCTGCGCGCTTAGGATTGGGAAACGTTCTGATTAGGACCGGGCGTCATCATGAGGCTCTGGAGCTGCTGGAATCCATGCTGGCGGAACATCCCGATGACATGGCCCTGAAGAACAATATCGCGTGGCTTCTGGCCACTTCGCCTGATGTGAGCGTGAAGGATGGACGCCGTGCGTTGGACCTTGCTCAACAGGCTCTAATGACTGCGCCGTGGGACTACCATGTGTGGAGTACTCTGGCCGAAGCCCACTTTGTCTGCGGGGAGTATGAGAAAGCCTTGAAAGCGGCGGAGCAGGCACTTTCGCTGGCGATTGAGAAGCGGGCTCCCAGCGCTGATCTCAATTTCTACCGCAAGCAGGTACAGAAGTGCCGCACGGCGGTCGAGGTGCTTTCTCTGGTGGAATAGCCGGATGGGAGTAATAGATTGAAACGGTGGGGATGTGATATGAAAGGACACCGTATCTCAGAGAACTACGGGTTTACCCTGGTTGAGCTGCTGACGGTGATTGCAATTATCGCCATCCTGGCCGGTCTGGTGCTGGGGGTGGCGGGGTACGCCAACCGCAAAGCCAGCGTCGCGCGGGCGGAAGCGGATATTGAAAAGATTCGCAACGCCCTGGAAGAATACCGAGCGCAGTACGGCGGCTATCCGACGAATCCCGTCGGCCAGGAAGCCAACAGTGCGGTGCTCACTTCCAACCTGTGGTACAAGCCACAGCAGGACGGACTGGCGCCGTTCCTGGTGATGAAGGGCTGGAACGACCCTGATGTCTATACTAACCGCATCATCGATCCCTGGGGGCGAGATTACCGCTATCTTCACGATCCGGGGTCCGGGCGGTTCACCTACAAGCTCTGGTCGGAAGGGCCGGATGCCTCGGACGCGGCTGACGATATCGGTGTGAAATAGCAGATGACCGGCGTCTGTGAATGACACTCAGATGAACGGCGGGAATAGAAGCGGCTTTACACTTATAGAACTGCTGGTGGTGATAGCCATCATCGGTGTCCTGGCTGCGATTCTTATGCCGGCCCTGAATTCGGCGTTGGAGCGCGCTGACCGCGCGAAGGCCGCTCATCAATTGGGCCAGATCCGTGCCGCGGTGCAGGCCTATTACGGGGAGTACGGGACCATGCCCTCTCCGGATCCTCAGGGTACAACCGACTACGCCTATGGGTCGAAAAGCTGCAGTCATAAGCAGAACGCCGTGATGAACATTCTGCGGGGGAAGGACACCACCAACAACTCCCGGGGGTTGATTTTCCTGACGGTTCCGGAAGACTCCTTGACCGGAACCGACAAGGATGGAAACAGCTACA
>QNAJ01000088.1 GCA_003641465.1 Verrucomicrobiota bacterium
CGGTAGCTATCTTCCACCATCCAGTTGAGGTGAGCACAGTCACTGGTGACCTTCGTATCGAATTCGAATCCTTCACGGGCCGTCATTACCGCCACCCCGTGCCGCCCCAGATCACCGGTGACAATCAGCCGATCTCCCAGCTCCACTTTCTCCGGCCCCGGTTCTTCCCGGCCTTCAGGGACCACGCCCACCCCCGCAGTGATAATATAGAGATTGTCTCCCTTGCCCCGTTCCACGACCTTGGTGTCGCCGGTTACTATCTCTACCCCCGCCTCCCGGGCAGCCACCGACATTGAGGCGGCAACACGCCGCACCGTTTCAACCGGCACGCCTTCTTCGAGAATGAACGCTGCCGAAAGATAGCGGGCCTGCGCTCCACACACCGCCAGATCGTTCACCGTGCCGTTGACTGCCAGCACCCCGATATCGCCTCCCGGAAAAAAAAGCGGCCTGACCACGTACGCATCCGTGGTAAAAGTCAGCCGCCCGTCGGCAGCATCCACTACAGCCCCGTCTTTCCGGTGCCGCTCCTCTCCCCGCCAGAACAGGGGTGCAAACAGGGAGCCGATCAGCTCGTGCATCCGCCTGCCGCCACTTCCATGGGCCAGAGTGATAATTTCACGTTCCGGCATGTCAGGCAGCGGGCATCCGCCGTAGCTCCCCTTGACGTCCTCACTCATAGGCCGTATTCCCCATCGCTACCGATCCCATGCCGTTTGCTTCCGAAGAGGCTCCCGCACATCCCGCATCGAACTCATGTGTCACTGCCACATGCCCGGCTGAACTCCACCAGACGTTCCAATTTCCGCATCGCTGCTCCGGAATCAATCGACTCCTGAGCCAGGGGAATGGCATCCGCCAGTGTAGGCGCCAGTCCGGCCGCGGCAATCGCCGCCGCGGCATTCACGACCACGATATCGCGTCGGGGCCCTGATTTCCCTGCAAGAACTTCCCGGATGATGTCCGCATTCTCTTCGGCATCCCCGCCGCCCAGCTCCTCGGGTTTCGCCCGTGCCACGCCTATATCTTCCGGAGATATTTCATATTCCCGGATCTGCCCCTCTTGAACCTCCGCTACTAGGGTCGGAGCCGTAGTCGTGATCTCATCCAATCCGTCGGTGCCGTGCACCACAAACAGGTGACGCGCTCCCAGATCCAGCGCCGCCCGCGATACCAGCTTCACCAGCTGCGGTGAAAAAACTCCCAGAACCCCGTAGCTGGCACCGGCCGGATTGGAAAGGGGCCCCAGAATATTGAACACGCTGCGAATCCCGATCTCACGGCGCGGCCCGATCGCGTGCTTCATCGCCGGATGAAGACGCGGCGCGAACAGAAAGGCGATTCCCACTTCGCGCAGACAGGCGGACATTGCCGCGGCGTCAATATCGATCTTCACCCCCAAGGCCGCCATCACATCCGCGCTTCCGCAACGACTGGATACACTCCGGTTACCGTGCTTGGCAACAATCGCTCCCGCTCCCGCAGCTACGAAGGCCGCCGCGGTGGAAATGTTGAACGTGTGCGCTCCATCGCCGCCAGTGCCGCAGGTGTCTACGACTATTTCCCCGGGTGGATGAACGGCTGTAAATCTGGTCCTCATGGCCGCAGCACAGCCCGCCACCACCTCAGGAGTTTCGCCTCGGATACGCAACGCGGTAATAAACGCACCGATCTGCGCCGCGGTAGCCTCTCCGGCCATGATCTCACTCATAGCCTGAAAGGCCTCCTCACGGGACAACCCCTTGCCCTCCACGAGGGCGGCAATAGCTTCCTTTATCATTGACTTCTCCCTCCTCCCGTCCTGCGCCGGTCTCCGGCCGGCGGCTCTTTTCCTACGATCTCTGTCCGCTACTGGATCTACCCGGGCCGCAGTAGCGTTCCAGCAGTTCCAGTGTGCCTAAATAACCCGGCTGCGCGGCCACGGTACCCCCGGCATCCAGCACTGCGGATTTGACCTCCGCGGCTGCGTCCGACGGGCATCCCACCGCATCGGCTACCTCTCCATTCAACATCGAAATATCATTGAGCTGATCTCCTATAGCCAGCACTTCATCCGATTCCAGAAGGCGCGAACGCATGTATGTCGCCAGCACCTGCCCCTTCCCCAAGTGACTCGGCAATACCGCCACCCAGCCGCCGTTCCGCAGCACCACAGCCTCCATAACGCTCCGCAGCACGACCGACAACTCCGCAGCAAAGCGGGCCGCCATCTCGCCTTCATTCGGAACCAGAAAAGCGGTAGTCTCTTCCTCCAGAACCTCGCGCAGTATCTGATAGCTGGACCGCCAGCGATCCAACTTCCCGCGCAGAGCGGCCTGGACCCGTGGCTGGAACTCCCGCAGTGATTGTCGGGCTGCAGCATTCCACGCCCTCCACGCCGGTAAACCGCGACCCTGCAACGGGCGGACGTACGCCTCATTGAACATTATCGCATCGGGCACGGCCTGTAACCCTTCCTCGACCGCTCGACGGAGAATTGCAGCCTGATCTTCAAAGTCCCGCCCGCTGTTCGTGCACCATACTACTCCGCGCCGGCCGAGCTCATTCAGTGCGGTTACCATCTGGTGCGGAATCCGGACGGCATCTCCTGCCGGGACCAGCATGGTCCCGTCCAGATCAATCACCACGCACCTGATCCGCCGTTTAGGCCTGACCTTCACACCGGCACCGGTTGTCATGGCAATCCCCGTGTATTCCGGGTGAACCACCCCGGTGGTACTACCAGGACACAACGGAATCCCACGCAGTTCCATCGCAGGTCATCAGCCCACCGGCGGCGACTCGCCGGCTGGCATTCGGCTTCGGCGCTGTACCAGCATCCGCCCTTGAGAACCCGGTAGACAACGCCCGGCTCAAGAATCATGCGTCCGGAGGTCGCCGGTCCCAGTACAAAGACGTCGGAAGTCCATTCCCACACATTCCCGAGCATGTCATAGAGTCCCCAGGGGTTGGGCTCCCGTTCAGCCACCCGGTGCGGTGCCCCATCGGCATTGTTAAGATACCAGGCACAACGCAAGAGAAAACGGCTCCGAGCGCGGCCTGGATCCGGAATGTGTACCACCCCGCCCGCACGGCAGGCATACTCCCACTCCACCTCGGTAGGAAGGCGGTAGCCATATCGAATAGACCCTTCTTCCGCGCGATTATAGTGTACCCAGCCCTCCAGCTCATTAAGACGATCACAGAAGCACACGGCCTCTTCCCACAGGACCGAGTCAACCGGTCCCCGCGGGTTTTCCGCAAAGTAGCTCGGATTAGTGCCCATCACCATTTCGTAGCACCACTGAGGAACCTCGACCGTACCCATATACATGGGAATCGGCACTACGAGCAGCCCCCGTTCCGCTCGGCACGAGCCGGGCGGTAGAAGTCGGAAGGTCATTCCCAGAATGTTGGTCCACTCCAGCGGCAGCATAGCTCGGTTCGCGAACGACACCTGCCGCGGGTCCTGCACTTCATGAATGCTGCGGATGTGCAGCCGATGCGACCAAAGGTTGAATCCCACCGCTCCTACAATCGCCATCAGTGCCGTCCACTGAAGCGCCTTCCACACACCCTGTCCGGGACGCCGAGTCGCTTTTCTCTCAGCATCTGTGTTCCGCGCCGCTGACTCCGGACCGCGTTGATCCCCCGAACCAGGCCGGGTTTCCCTCGCCATGCCCTCCTCTGGTCCGTGGCCGGCCACTTCGATCTCTTCACCAACCAGCTGGCCGCTGCAACTGAAAAGGCCCTCCATCCTCAGCGGCGCCCGCGGAAATCGGGCATCGGAGCCGTCTTGACTTTCAGAGTGACGCGCTGATCACCACGGCGTACCCGGAGCTCCACCACATCGCCGACCGAGTGTTCCAGGATGGCGCGCTGAAGCTCGCGCACCGATTTCACCGGCTTGCCGTCCACCTTCACTATCACATCGCCTTCCTTGAGGCCGGATTTTTCCGCCGGCGTTCCATCGAGTACACGGGCCACCAGCACCCCGTGTTCGCCCCCCAGCATCCCGCGGATAACCGCCGGATCCATGTTCTCCGGTAGAATCCCGATCCACGGCCGCTCCACTTTGCCATAGCGGATTATTGAATTGGCGACGCTCATCGCCAGGTTGATCGGAACCGCGAAGCCGATACCGATATTGCCCTGGGAATACGGACCCGCGGTCTGAATCAGCGAATTGATCCCGACCACCTTGCCATCCACGTCGATCAGCGGTCCCCCGCTGTTCCCCGGGTTTATGGGGGCGTCCGTCTGGATGAAATCCTCGTAGGGCAGCAGGCCGATCGAGCGACCCTTCTGGCTCACAATTCCCAGCGTCACGCTGCTCTGCAGACTGAACGGCGACCCGATTGCGATTACGAATTCACCGACCCGCAGCCGGTCGGAGTCCCCCGCCTCCGCGGGCACGAACTCCACCCCGGCGGGTGCGTCTATCTTGAGCACCGCCAGATCCGTCTGCGGATCCCGACCCACTACCCGGGCCGGAAACTTCCGCCCGTCGCTCAGAACCACCTCAATCTTCTCGGCAGGCGTGATAACGTGGTTGCTCGTCAGAACGTAGCCGTCTTTGGTAATGATTACACCGGAGCCCTGGCCGGCCAGGCGTTCCGGTATCCCGTAGATGTAACCGAAAAATATGTCCCTCGCCCTTCGGATCACAACCGCTTCGGTCCGAATGACCACTACCGACGGCATAACTCTCGCCACCGCGTCCGCTATCTCCTCGCTCAGCTGCCGCGCCACGCCCGGTCCTACCCCGGGTGCATTCAGCGCCACCGCCAGGAAAACACTGAATGATCCAACGGCTCTCATAGTGTTCCCCTTCCTGCTGTATCTGATTCCCGACACCGTTTCCGCCGTCTCCGGCAGTCTTCAGCTCTCATCGCCTTCGGGCCGGAATTCCTCAGTCGTAAGCTCTTCTCCTTTTTTCACCAGTATCTCAACCTTTTCCTGCACCTCCTGGAGCTTGCGGTTGCACAACTCAACCAGCTTCATCCCTTCTTCAAAGTAGGCCATCATCTGCTCCAGCTTGAGATCTCCCGCCTCCATGGCCTGAACGATCTCTTCCAACCGCTTGAGCGCATCTTCAAAAGAACGCTCTTCCTGCTCTGTCCCCTCTGCATCTTCACGGTCGGTCTTCATCTGGCTCCTCCTGCCCCCCTGGGGGTTGCTTCTTCCATTGTCTCCCGGACAACTGATTTCAATCTCCCGCGATATAGTACCGTAACAATCTCCTCGCCGGCACGCACCTGCTCCGCCGAGAGCAACGCCCGGCCGGATCCATCCAGCGTCAGACTGTAGCCCCTTGCCAGAACCGCCGACGGATTGACCGCGGCCAGTCGGGACCTCAATCTTTCCATCTTCTCACGCATCGCCCGCGAACGCAGTTCCACCGCATGTAACAGCTCGCTCTCCAGGTCATCAACCCGGCGCCGCCGATCCGCCAGACCACCCTTCAGCCTCAACAGGCATATTTCCCGGCAATGGCTCACGCGCTGCCGGTATCTGCCCACCAGGTGCCCCGGTTCCCGGAAAACGTAGCTGCGCGCCACGCGGTTGAACCGGGCGCGCATCTCCGCCACCTTCAGCCGCAGGGAGCGGTCCAGCCGCGCCGCCAACCCTTTGATCCGGTCTTGGAATTCAGCCTTCCGGCCGACAACAAGCTCCGCCGCCGCGGAGGGAGTAGGGGCTCGAAGGTCAGCCGCAAAGTCAGCGATGGTATAGTCGATCTCATGTCCCACCGCGGAAATCACGGGGATCCGGGACGCCGCAATCGCCCGTGCTACCGACTCTTCATTGAAACACCACAAATCGTCCAGGCTCCCGCCGCCGCGGGTCACAATAATAACATCCACCGCACCATACGCATTGAGTCGCCTGACCCCTTCGGCGATCTCTTCGGCGGCTCCCTCGCCCTGCACCCGTGCGGGAGCGATGACCACCCCCAGTCCGGAGAAACGCCGACCCAGCACATTGAAAATATCCCTGAGTGCGGCACCCGTCGGCGAGGTGACGATCCCGATCCTCCGGGGCAGTAGCGGGATCGGCTTTTTCCGGCGGGGATCAAATAAGCCTTCCGCCTCAAGCCGCCGCTTGAGCTGTTCAAATTTTTCCAGCAGCGCCCCTCTCCCCTGGGGCATGACCTGCTCTACAACGATTTGAACCTCGCTCCGCCCTTCATACACGCTCACCAGCCCGAACACCCGGACCAGATCTCCGTCGCGGAAAGTGACCCCTTCCTGTTGCCGGCCGCGGAAATATGCCGCGTGCAGCCGTGCCCTCTCATCCTTCAGCGCAAAATAGATATGACCCGAAGTCGGCCGCCGGAAATCGGAAACTTCGCCCTCCACCCAAGCATAACCGATCTGCTCCTGTACCAGGTGCTTCACTTCGGCCAGGAGTTCGCTGACGCGGTATACCCGCACCCCGGTTCCCGCCGCGCCTCC
>QNAJ01000089.1 GCA_003641465.1 Verrucomicrobiota bacterium
ATATCCATGACTTCCTTTTCCTTCTCGCGGGCCATTTCATCTATCCGCCGGATGTGGTCGTCAGTTAACTTCTGCACCTCCTTCAAGCCGTCGTCACGCTCGTCCTCGGTGATCTTACCATCCTTCTGCAGCGCCTTGATCCTCTCATTGGCGTCCCGACGGACGTTGCGTACCGCCACCCGTTGCTCTTCGGCGATCCGCCGGACAACTTTGGTCAGTTCCTGGCGGAGCTCTTCGCTCAGTTCGGGAATGGGAACCCGTATGACTTTTCCATCCGCCACCGGCGTGACACCGAGATTGGCTGCCAGGATTGCCTTTTCTATTTCTCTCACGCTGGAAGGGTCATACGGATTAATCACAATCAGCCGGGGCTCCGGTGTGGAAATATTCGCCAGTTCCCGAAGCCGCGTCTGGGTGCCATAGTAGTCCACCTGCACGTTCTCCACCAGCGCAGGCGACGCCTTACCCGTCCGCAGCCGGGACAGTTCATCCGCCAGGAACCTGACTGCGCTATCCATCCGTTCCTCGGTTTCCAGCAACACGTCGTCCAGCGTTTCTTCCTCGGCCATGATAATCACCTCCGTCAGGATTCCGCAGAGACCACCGTACCTACCGGCTCTCCCCGGAGCACCCGTAGTATTTCCCCTTCACGGAAAAAGTTGAAAACGATGATGGGGATACTGTTCTCCATACAGAGAGAGAACGCGGCCGCATCCATGATCCGGAGTTGCTTCTGCAGCGCTTCGCGGTAGCTGAGGCGCTCGTAGCGCCGGGCGTCAGGATTCTTTTCCGGATCGCTGGTATAGACGCCGTCCACCTTGGTTCCCTTAAGCAGAGCCTCGGCCCCGATTTCGCTGGCCCGCAATGCCGCCGCGCTGTCAGTGGTGAAATACGGATTGCCGGTACCGGCTGCCATAATCACAATACGCCCCTTTTCCAGATGGTTGATCGCCCGTCTGCGGATCATGGGTTCTGCAACCCGGGGCATCTCGATCGCCGACATGAGACGGGTCACCAGTCCCTGTTTTTCCAGCGCCCATTGCAGTGCCAGTCCGTTGATCACCGTGGCCAGCATGCCCATGTAGTCGCCGGTGGCCTGGTCAATTCCTTTGCCGCTGCCCAGTCGCCCCCGGTAAATGTTGCCGCCGCCGATCACCACCGCCATCTGCACCCCGAGCTCATGTGCCTCCTTCAACTGCCGCGCGATCGAGCCCAGAATCTCGGGGTCAAGGTTCCTTTCCCCTTTCCGGTCGCAGAAAGCTTCTCCGCTGAGCTTCAGCACCACCCGCCGGTACGCCGCAGCCGCCGCTCCTGCACCCATGAGGTCCTCCCGCTCTCTCCGTGAAATTAAGCTGGGGGCATGATATTTCACCTGCCGCCCCGTGTAAAGCACCCGCCGACAGTCACCGCCACTGCAGCCCACGGCGCCTGGAAGCCCGAGCACAGAAGCTCAGCGACAGTAACTCCAAGCTACTGCCGGCTACGGAGACTCAAACAAGCATAATGGCAGGATGCGTTCCAGCAGAGTGGCATCAAGATCGAAAAAAATGATCCCCGGGAGGCCGCGCCGGTCCAGATATGCCAGTCGCTCCAATACTCGATCGGCGGCCAGCTGGCAGGCCGCAGTTGTCACCCCTATTCCCACTACCATGCGTCTCGTGCCTACCAGCCGCACCTGTCTATCCACCAGAGAGCGAAAGGCATTCATGTTGGCCTCATAGTTCATCGGGCAGATGAAATCCACCCAACCCCGCTTCACCCAGCGCACCCAGTCCTGCCCGACATCCCGCACACACTGCGGATACTCTGGAAACACTGCAGCAGAGACTCGGGTGCCCGGCCTGACTTCGCGTATCGTGCGGGAAACCTCTCTGACAAAGTCATCAACAACCGAAGCCTTCCAGCGCTGAAAACGCTCCCCGCGGGACTGACGCGGAGGCCACGATTTCAGCGGCCGACGGAAGCTGGTCTCGTAGCGCCGCCGCATGGCCGCCGAAAAGTCCGCCCGGCTGCTGGCAAAGCGGATATAATCCAGGTGCACGCCGTCCAGTTCGTACCGGTGGACTATTTCCCGGATAGCTCGCAGCATCATTGTCCGGTTGCGCTCGTCGGCCGGGCTGAGCCAGTCCAGAGGTCTGCCGGAGTCGTCTGTCTGGAGCCGGCCCTCGCGCCGCAATTTCTGTATCAATTCGGGAGAAGCCCCTTCCAGATACCAGCACATTATCCACGCGTGCACCGAAATCCCGTAGCGTCGCGCGGCCTTCAGGCAGGCGGCGACCTGGTCACCATACCGGCGGCAGATCTCCGATGGTGGAAGCACTTCACTCGGATAGTGGGCCGTGCCCGCCGTCGCGGTCAGCACAAAGATCGTGTTAATCCTGTGCCGCGCAAGCTGGCGGCAGATTCTTTCCCAGTCGCCTGCGTAGCCTTCACCGGCCGGTCGTATCCACACCCCGCGCACTGGAAATCTGAAAGGCTCGACCGCCAAAGCGTAGGCACGCGTCAGACTGCGCCGGACTTCCAGCGCGGCGCGCGCAGCTTCCGACCATTGCCGGCTGGCAAGGGCCTTCCTGGCGGCGGCATAGTCCGACTCCACCGCCGCCAGTAGGGCCGCCACACGCCGCTTACCTGATCCACCCGCCGCCAGCCGTTCAATGCCCCATCTCGCATCGGCCAGTGATCGGTAAGAATCAATCCGCCCGCAGTCCGCCACCATGCGGCGCGCCGCCGCTTCGCGCACCTCAGGCAGATATTCGGCCAGCAGCGAAACCAGAAGCTGGCGCTGCTGGAATGCGTCATCCGCCAGCGGTATGTGACTGAACCACCAGCCCCGGGAAGAACGTACCCAGGCAGGCTGCTTCGTGCGGCGGCCGCGGGCGTCATACCACCAGGCGGCCACCGCGGCCGTGTCGGTGCCGGGCAGCACGGGGCGGAGATTCCATGACCTCTGATAAACCGTTTCCACGGGTAGGAACATCTCCCGCGGCGCTATCATGCGGTAACTCGACCATGCGCCGGGAGCCGGTGCGGACATGTAGGGCTGAAGATCGAAATGGAGCAACTCCGCCAGGCGTTCATCCGAGCTGTAGTAGACAATTATCCGGCCGCCCTGATTCACCAGTCGCCGCAATGCATCCAAGGTCTCATCACGCAACCGCGGAATATAACAGATGATCGCCACACTGCCGGACCGCGGCATGGCACGGCTGAAAACCGCTTCCGCCACTTCGGCGTGGGGAATCTCCATGCTGCGCAGCCACCTTGAAATCCGACGGGCGGCGTTACGCGCCGCAGCACGCTCCTCGGCAGCAGCTCCCGCCATGGAAGACGTTACCAGCCAGACACGGTCGCAATTCAACCAGGCACCGAACAGTTCAAGACGCGTGTCCCGGCGGTCCCCGGCCCACGGCGAAATGCGCAGGCAATCCACTCGTCTCAACCCGGCAGCGGACTTCGTTCCCACCAGACGGAAACGATTCAACGGCATCACCAGTCGCTGGCGCCCCGGCTGCAGCGGCCCGGTCTCGTATTCATACCATCCGGCTGCGCTCCGGAGGTAGACCGAGAGTGAACGAATAGGATCCGGGTCCGGACAGGACAGATCAAGGGTAAGACTTGTAAAGGGTGACACATCTAACGCCGGGAACGGAATATCCCAGAACGCCCGGGCAAGGCCTGATTGGAATGGGCACCGCAGGACCAGGCACGAGTCCCGCCGGATCGGTTCCGGACTTCCTTCTCCTGCGCGACAGGCTTCCTTCCTGATTGGTGATTGTTCGGGAAAAAGCCGATGTCTTCCCGGTTCGGCGCAGTGTGCCGCACCAGGAAAAACTATCCAGATTACCAGCAGGGCTGTAGCGGTGCGGCTCACGTTTGTACTCGTTAAAGAAACCGCATGATAGCGTCACGTCCACCGAAAGATCAATCCAATCTCACCCAAGGGATACTTGACACACCGCGCCACCTGTTCCCATATTGAACCGCAACGCATGCGGATTACTGGGTGACCGGAGGCACCGACAGGGAGGCGCGCATGAGAAGAGTCCTACTCGTCATATTGATCATGATGCTCGCGGCTGCGGGTCCTGCGGCGACTGCGCAAATGACTTATGCAGGCACACAGGAAATCGGTCTGAGCGGACTGGTGGATTTTGATACCGCCAGTGGAACGCTCATCCACCTGAGTATGATGTACGGCTTCTTCGCGGCCGACGGCGTAGAACTCGGCGGCCAAGTAGGGGTAACCGACGACGACAACCACACCGTATGGCGGGCGGCGGGCATCATCGAATACGACTACGATCTGGGCATGGAACTGGTGCCTTATGTAGGCGCCCGGTGCGGAGTCGCCAAGTACGAGGTCGAGGCGACGAAGACGCGGAAAAGCCGGGATGACTTCGCCCTGTTGCTGGGGGGTACCGCCGGGGCCAAGTACTTTATTGCGGAAAATGTCGCCGTGGACATTGCCCTGAATCTGGAATGGGCGTCGGAAGATATCTACCCATCCGATGACGGTTTCGAGAACACCGACGCACGGGTCACCTTGGGACTCCGCTTCTTCTTCTAGTCCTTGTAAGACAAGCGCGTGCTCGATAAAGCAGATGTTCCGCAAATACCTACCAGAGGGAAAAGCGAGCTGACTGAGGCGGCTCGTTCTCTCGTTTTGCCAGTGAGTCACAAGGCCTCTGCTCACGGTAACGTGCTAAGGGTGAAGCTGCTGGCAATTGACACAGTGATTGCGCCCATCTGGCAAACCCGTGTGTACACATCGAGCGGGCATGCTCAGCGCCGTCTATCTTTCGCTGGCGGCGCGCCCTTCTTCCTGGGTGTGCAAGGAGACGGTCTGCTAAGAAAAAGGGAAACTCCCGCGGATCGCAGGTTAAAAGGAATCATCCTACCTCTTCACCTCCGCTCTGCATATTTCTTCTCGCTCATGCGAGTAGCAAGCAGCGGCGCCAGCGCGTGCTTTGGATCGAAATTACTTTTCTCCGTCAAGACCATCAGAGGTAGAATTAGCCGTCTAGACCCTGTGCCGAAGATTAACTTCTTCCATCCCTTCTCGAAAAAAGCTACGTCATACACGGTGCGAATCTTTCATCTCCGCTAGGCTTTCGGCGATCCTGTCCAGCTCAATATGGCCAAGTGTTGGCTTCCGTCTTCCAATAAAATTACTTCTGTCAACGTGAGTTCTATCACCAACCTCGACCTTATGGAAAAAGACTTGGCATATTGTAGTGCCTGGCCTGATAGTTACAGGGATTTCTCCGATATTCGCCAACTCGAGCGTCAAGCAACCAGTAAACCCAGGATGGACTCCACTGGCTGTAGCGATAACGAGACCGTGTCGCCCCCAGGACGAGCGCCCAACCACGTACGCAGCCATATCCGCGGGTAAGCGAAACCACTCCATAGTTACTCCGAGGACAAATGCTTTAGGGTGAAGAACAAACCCTTCCCCGAAAGGAACGTAGTAACTTTTCGTCAACTTGGCTTCACTCGGTACCTCAGACCTAGGTTTATAGACATCAAGCATCCCTATCCGACTCGGACGACATGTCAAGAACCAACGTCCAAGGCGAACGTCTAGCGATGCGGCCCCTGAAGATCGGATATCATGAATATTAGGCTTGGGCGAGATAATTAGCGGATCCTCGGGATGGCTAGGGTCCTCTAATTCTCTTGCAATCCGATCTGCCTTAAGAATCACGATGCCTCCGTCGAAACCCCTGCCTTTTGTAAACGCAAATACACCTCGGATACCTCCATGCTCTTATACGCAAGATCGCGCAAAACCCGTTCCCAAGCGGTCCGTCGAAGTTGAGGAATATGTTCCCAAAGGCTTTGATCTAAACTGCATTTCCAGGCGGCGCACAGGATATCAACGAGGTTCTCGTATTCAGTTGTTGGAACAACCCATTTCTTGAACCTGTCAGCAATCTTGCCAACCTTTTGCACGTCCCGAATAGGAATCTTTTTCGTGTCCGCAATTTGTTGTACGCGATGCAGAAGATCGGGGAAACATGATTCGGAGACTGTGTCGGCGATTGAAACCAGAAACGCCGTTGTGGGATCTGTGGGGTCATCCTCTGGCAGGAAGCTTTCAGTAAAGTCTTGGGGGATGTCGACCTTTAGGGCCTCAGCCGCTCTTCTGAGAAGCAATATGCGTTTAGTGATCTTCGGGTAGCGCAATGATCTCTGGCTGCCATTTCCGGGAGCAAGCAAATAGGAAAACGCATGCAAATATGATTCCGCGAACAAACGAACGCCCATGATATCACAAAAAATCTCCTCGATTTGAAGCATGGCCCATTGCCGCGCAGGCTCCCACGTACGTTGTATA
>QNAJ01000090.1 GCA_003641465.1 Verrucomicrobiota bacterium
CGGCACGGTGAAGGGACAAAACGCGCGGGGGGAGCTGTTCCGGGCGGTGGCCCGCCGTATCGTGCGGCGTGCTCTGGCAAAGGCCTTGAATAAGGGGCCAGCCGGCGGCGCTTGGGGGCGTAAACGTGTGCGTCCCGCGCCGGTATCCGGTAACCTCCTCAAGCTCCTGGTCTACTCCAATTCTCTCTATTACGTGAGCGCCGCGGACCTGGCGGCGGCGTTCGACCTGCCGGAGTGGTACATCAGGCTCTTGATTCAGTACCGCTATCTGCGACTGGAGAATATGGGGCAGGCCGTTCCCTACGTATCCACGGATGACTTCGGCGGATTATGTTTCTACGGGCTGGGCCCGCAGACCATATTCACCGATCACAACGTGTACTGGCTGGGCTGGGGGCGTAATCCTGCCATGGGGACCGTGGATGGCGGCGCCCCGGCGCCGCAGCTCGGACAGACTTTCCGGAGCGCGGTCGAATTCGAGGAAGACAACGTTGCCGCCACAGCCGTATTCAGTGATCCGGAAGGCGACTTCTGGCTCTGGGATGTACTGGTGGCCGGCAGCCCGGCGGCGGGATCACGGCAGCTTGAGTTCTCGCTTGGTGGTGTCGCTCCTTCCGGAAGCGATGATTCACTTACCTTGATCCTCAAAGGCATATCAGACACCCGCCATCATGCGCGGGTGTCACTCAACGGAATGACGTTGGCCGAATGCATATGGTCCGGCGCCACGCAGACCGCCGTTTCTGCGCCGTTGCCCCATGCATTGCTGGGCGCCACAAATATGCTGCAGATCGAAGCGATTCTGGATGACGGGGTGCCCTACAGTGTCTTCGGCTTGGATTCCTTCACGATAGCGTATGAGCGGTCCAGTCGCGCAGCCGCCGGAATCCTGGAAGGAAATTCCGACGGGCGCCGGGTGGTCACGGTGGAGGGATTCGCGACCGAGGGCCTGGTAGTGTTGGATATCTCCCAACCGGAGCAGCCGCGGCTGGTAGAGAATGTGGCGGTCGCCGAGATGGGCGGAAAGTACGCGGCCAGCTTCCGGACGCCGGGCGGCGATATCCGCTTTGCGGCCGGGGAATACCAGAGTCTGCCGACGCCGGTGATCACAATAGCACAGTCCAACAATTTCCTGACCGCTGACCATCAGGTGGATTATGTGGCGATCTCTTCTGCATTTCTGGCCGATGCGGCCAAGCGGCTGGCCGCCTTCCACCAGGCGCGGGGCCTGCGGACGATGGCGGTCACGGTTGACGAGATCTATGATGTGTTCAATTTCGGCGTGCCCGACCCGTCGGCCATCCGCCGTTTCCTTGACTACGCCTATACCTACTGGAGCAGCCCCCCGCGCTATGTGGTGCTGGTAGGTAAGGGCTCATATGACTACCGGGATCGCATGGGATTCGGGCAGAATCATGTCCCTGTGCGGCTGGTATCCACGCCGGAGGGATTGTTTGCCTCTGATGTCTGGTACGCGGATGTGGTGGGCGACGACGGGGTACCGGAGATGGCCATCGGCAGGATACCCGCGGTTTCCGGGGCCGAGGTGGATGCCTATATCGCTAAACTCGCATCCTACGAGTCGGCCGCGGGAACATGGACCAACCGGGTACTGGTCACTGCGGATAATGCCGATGAGGGCGGCAATTTCGAGGATGACAGCGATGCCATTGCCCGGTGGATCGGGCCGGAATATGAGGTGGTGAAAGTTTACCTGAGGGATTACGACCTCGCTTCTGCCCGGGCACTTCTTCTCGACGAGCTGGCCACCGGCGCACGGGTGATGACCTTCCTGGGGCATGCCGGCCTGGACCGTCTGACCCAGGAAGGATTGCTTCTGGCGACGGATGCCGACCGGCTGGCGAACTCCGGGCGCCTGCCGGTTCTGATCGCCATAACCTGCGTGGCGGGACGCTTCGAGATTCCGGGCAATGATTGTCTGGCGGAAGTACTGGTCATGGATGCCGATGGCGGCTTCATTGCGGCATGGGCGCCCAGCGGGCTTTCACTGCATCATTCCGCACGGCTGCTGGCCGACGAGTTTCTGGCTGCGGTATATGCGCGGGGAGTGCGGGATCTCGGGGCCGCGGTGCAGGCCGCCGTGGAGGGAATGGCCGACCGTACGCGGAATGGATATCTGCTTTACCTTTACAACCTCATCGGTGATCCTGCCCTGATGATGAGGTAGCAGGCGGAGACCATGCGGGGGAGATACTTCGTGACGGAGAAAGACCCCAGATACCGCCGGGCAGCATCGGCGGTGAAAAGGTCGGTGGCCGGGGAGGTTTTCCTGGTTCCGGTCACGAACGGGGTGGCCGATGTTATGAGCCTGTATGTGCTTAATCCCACCGCGGAAGTTATCTGGGATCTTCTGGAGGAGCCGCGCAGCCTGAACGAGATATGCGAGCATATTCGGCAGGTCACCGGTGAGGCTGGTGCTCACGTCCGCGAAGATTGCTGTAACTTTCTGAACCAGTTAGAAGAGCTGGGACTGGTGGAACGCGCATGAGTGTGCCTTGCACTGACGATTATCTGCAGGCTGGCGGACCGGATCGGGAGTGGATGGATCAGTTCCGCCGGAATGCCGCTCGCCTGAGAATTCCGGTCTCGGGGATGATGGAGCTGACCCGGCGCTGCAATCTGGAATGTGTCCACTGTTACCAGAAGGGCTTGCGTGACTGCGAGTTACCCGCCGACCTGGCAGTGACAACGATCGGCGAACTGGCGGAAGCCGGCACACTCTTTCTGACACTGACCGGCGGCGAGCCTTTAATGCATCCGGATTTCGGCGCTATCTATCTGGCGGCCCGTAAGAGGGGCTTGATAGTCAGTGTTTTCACCAACGGTACCCTGGTCAGTACCGAGCATCTCAGGCTATGGCGCCGTTTTCCGCCGCGACTGGTGGAAATATCACTCTATGGCGCCGTTGCGGAAACTCATGACGCCGTAACCGGACAGGAAGGCTCATTCGACCGCGCCTTGGCCGCGGTCAGGAGATTGCTGGACTGCGGCGTCTCCATCGGGTTGAAGACGGTGATCCTGCGTAGAAACCTCGCAGAGGTTCCGGCGATCGGACGCATGGCTGCGGCGCTGGGCGTGCCTTTCCGGGTTGACCCGCTTGTTTTCGCGCATCACCAGTGGAGCCGGGGAGACGTTTCCCGGCTGCGCGCAGCCGCCCGTGATGCCGTGGGTATCGAACTGGCGGACCAGGATCGGCGCCGTCAATGGCGGGTCCACGCCGCTCAGGCCGCGAAAACCGATCAGCGGCGGCTGTACCGGTGCGGCGCCGGAATCACCGGATTCTTTATTGACGCGCGCGGCTGGCTGGCCCCATGTGCCTTGGCGGTGCACCGGGCGGTTCCGCTGCGGGAGACAGGGTTCGCCGAAGCTTGGTGTCAATTGCAGGGACTGCAGGAAATCCCGAGTCCGGCATCCTATCCCTGCAATGACTGTCCGTGGAAGCCATGGTGCAGCGGGTGTCCGGCGCTGTCCTGGTGCGAGTTGGGAGATGAGACGCGACCGGTACCGTACGCCTGTGAGATCGCCCGGGCGCGAGCGGAGTTGCTCGAAGATCGGGAAAGCTGTATGATGGAAAGCGCCCCAGGACTGCGGGAGGTGCAGGTGAAATGAGGCCCGGAACGGGGCAGCGCGAACGCCGTCGTTCGGCGAGGAAGATCCGGTATGTACGGCCGACCGTGCGGGCAATTCGACTGAATACCGGAGAGCTGCTGGCGGTGGGGTGTAAGCTGGCCGATGGCGGGAATGCGTGGGGAGGGTTTACCTGCACCATGAATGCCTGTGTGGCCGCTGGCTCGTGAGAGCCGGCCGGTGCCGCTGATTTTTTTCTGCAATCACCTTGAAGCATTCCCGAGTCTTTCGGTAGTTGCTTGGGAGAAAACAGGGCGGATTGGAGATCTGAAGCATGCATCACCTCCGGATCGGTGGGATTGAGTTAGAGCTATCACCGCCTTCGGGGCACATCATAGTGGAAAAGAATGCAATCTATGCCCAATTCTGGGATTACGATGGGGTCCCATGCGACAATCACCTTTCTGCAGCGGTCCGGCTGGCGGACCGGCTTCCCTTCCCGGTGTCGGAATCAGTCCCTGTTTCCGGAGCATGGCGCTACTGGTGTGACGGTCACACGCGGGCCGCATTGTTCATGGCGCGTGCGGGAAAGCGTGAGCGGATCGCAGTCATTCTACCCGCCTCCGGGAATGAGATACAGGTATTGGTTTTCCCGGATGCGATGCCTTCCCCGCGCAATCCCGGGATCCCCAACCCGTTACACTTCCCGGTGGACATGGTAGTGTGGAGCATGTTGCTGCCCTTCCGGCAGGGCCTCGTGATGCACGCCGCAGGCTGGTTGCACGGAGGCGAAGTGGTGGTACTTGCCGGTCCGGGCGGGGCTGGGAAGTCCACGCTCGCCGGACTGTTGCAGTCGGAGATCGGAGGAACAATCCTTTCGGATGACCGGATGATACTGCGGATGAGCCCGGACGGCCTACTGGCCTGGGGCACTCCCTGGTCGGGCGACCGGAACATGGCGGTGAACCGCGCTGCGCCGGTCAGACAAATCCTTTTTCTGCACAAAGACCGGCGCAACCGCATGAGCACGATGACACGCTCCCGGGTGGTAGAAAGCCTGCTCAAGGTATCCACGATTCCGTGGTATGACCAGCAACTGTCATCGCGGGCTTTGCAGTTGGTCGAGGAAATCTCCCGCGTTGCAGAGTGCCGTTCCTTGGGCTTTGTTGCCGGAGAGTCCGCGGCGACCTTCGTTGCGGGGTCGGGCCTTGATTAGTGATTATGACCGCTCGCCGGTCGGCGGGTTGTTGCGGAAGGGTCCCTGGGGCCAGGCCCCGCCTGCCGCGGGGCAAGCTTTGATTAGTCGTCAAGGCTGACCTATTTGTAGCCTGCGGTCTTTCGAACTTTGCGATCGTTGGGAGAGGTTCTTCACTTCATCTCGCGAAGCGCGCCAAGCACGCCAAGGGGATGGCTGGCTCATGGTTGATCGTAGATGGCTGTCGGGGATGGGCAGGGACGGGTGGAGTCAGAGGTCAGAGGTCAGAGGTCAGAGGGCCGGGTCGGGGCGCCAGCGGTTCATGGTTGCTGGTGGTTGTTGGGAGTCGGAAAAACCCTCTTTTCGCCATCCTCTCCCTGCGTGCTTTGCGTCCTTTGCGAGACTTCCTTTGTGTCGTCTCCTCCTTACGTCCTTTGAGCTCTTTGCGAGAAACGCTCTCTTCCTGCCTCGTCTTTGTGTTCTTGAAGCTTTCTGGATGAAGAAGATCGTAACACAGAGGACATAGAGAAGAGAACACAGCCGAGAGCCGGATTAGAGGGGAACCCCGGCAAGTGGGATAGAGCGCGCGCCAGGCCGGACTTATCCGCTCGGAGAAAAAGTTCCAAGCATTGAAAGTTTTAAAAAGAAAATCTCCAAACCTTGGAAATTCTGGAAGCAAAAGTTCCAAGCATTGGAAGTTTTGGATGAAAATGTTCCAAGGCCGCCCCGACGCCGGTCGGGGCGAGCCTCGCCCCGATAGTAATCGGGCGGGTTTGGAAGTTGTGACGGAAAAAGTTCCAGGCATTGGAAGTTGTGGAAGGGAAAGTTCCACGGTTTGAAAGTTGTGGAAGAAAAAGTTCCAAGGCTTGTCCCGGTAAAAGCGGGATTTGGAAATATCAGGAAGAAAAGTTCCAAGATGTGAAAATTGTGGAAGCCAGGATGTGAATTACGCGGAACGCAGGGCCTGCGCCGACAAAGTCGGGAAGCAGCCAGTTTGAGGATGAAGAAGATCGTAAGCACAGAGAGCAGGCAGAGATTGCAGAGACCGCAGAGCATACAGAGATAATCTGCGACTAATAAGTAGTCTTTACCTTCCTCTTCTCTGTGCTCTCCGTGTCCTCTGTGGTTAATGCCTCTTTTCTCTTTTTTCTTCAGCGACACCAGAGGCCCCGCTTCCGCCGGAACTTACCCCGACAGAGTCGGGATGTTAATGGTTCATGGTCAATGGTTGATTGGCGAAGTCGGATGCGAGGGGTCAGAGGGCGGGGGTCGGCGGTCGGGGGGTCAGAGGTCGGAAGACAGAGGTCAGAGGTCGGAAATCGGAAGACGGAGGGAGGGGGTCAATGGTTGATGGGGAACTTGTGCCGCCGCCGGCGGGACTTGCCCCGCCAACGGCGGGCTGTAGTAGCCGATGTTCTAATCGGCACTCAGGGGGTGATGGTGGCGAGTGCGTGCGCGTATAACAAGCGCTACTACACCTCCAGCCTCCGACAACCACCAAC
>QNAJ01000091.1 GCA_003641465.1 Verrucomicrobiota bacterium
CGGCTTTTTCAGCCTACTATCCGGAACTTGAGCATTCCTATGTCCGAAGGTGGATCACCTTCAGCGGCGGCGGTGCCGAGTCTGCAGTTCAGAGGCTGCAGAGCGACATACAGGTCGGAAGGTGGGAGTCGTATGCCTCGACGCTGGGTCCGGACGGCGCCACAGAATTGATGGGCGAAATGACACACGGCCGGAACCTGGGCGGGCGGGCGGTGGACTTCTTGGTGGCGTCGGTGCCGCGGCTGATCACCCTTCCCCACGCAGAGACGGAACCAGGATGGGGTTCGGAAGGGGAGAACATGTGGCAACCGGCCGTGGTGGGTGTCAAGTACACCATCAAGTTTGATTCGCCCTTTGAACTGGTGGGCAAGCTCTTCGGCGGCCTGTTCGGGGGCGGCCGTACCGCGCGGCAGACCGAGGCTCCCGACGTAGGCGGCGTACTGATCAACAAGGCGGCCCGGTGGGTGGGCAGCAACCTGTGTGACATTGTGGGCGCGGCGTTCGATCCGGTTTCGCACCAGATAGTGTTTCTGGGCACCAATGACGAGACCGCCGTGCGGGATATCAATCTCGACTACTTCTATACTGCGGTACAGGCGGTGTACGGCTCGGCGATGCCGCCGTTCGTGACGCTTGATCCCCCGGCTTCAATGTACAGCCCGTGGATTGACTTCGGTGACGGCGACGGGGTGTTTGAGGAAGGCGAGTCCGGCGGGTTCATCCTGTACTACAGTCCGATCTGGGTGGATTCCAATGATGATCTGAGGGTGCGCTTCCGCATGCACTGGGGGGACCAGCAATACGATTTCACCGCCTACATCGACGCCTGGGAGAACACTCATATCACCGCGGGCGGCCGCCACCTGATGGAATTGACCATCACCAACTGGAGCGACCGGCCGCCCGGCATCGAGGTTGACGAATTCCGCTATACGCAGATCCATCTCAGCGGCAAGGGGCAGGACAGCTATTACGTGTTTACCCTGACCAACAGCGCGGCCGGCAGTCTTATCGTGGATTCCGTCAATGTGATTCCCAACCTGCAGCACCGCCGCTACGGTGGGCGGGTGGACGGTACACGGCTGGGTTGGGTGATGTATGAGGCTGACCGCGTGATGAAGTGTCTGGCGGTCGGGGTGGACAATCTCACTGGGGAGATATACGACAGCACTACTGTGCCGGTGCCCGGATACTCCAATGTGCTTGAACGTTGTCTGGGAACGGATGCAGTGGGCAACGTGCGCTTCTGGTTCGTTCCCAACGAAATGACGCTGAAGAAATATGTGGATCCTCAGACCGGAGAGGCGGCGGTGATATTTGATCGGGCGTCGGTCTCCCTGAAAACCGAGTCCTTCATGCGCGGCCTGCCGCAAAGCCCGGTGGCCCGGGCCTTCGCCGACCATTTCAACGAACACTACGATGATTTCGCGGCGCTGGAATGGCCGGTGCTCGATCCCGATGATCCCACCGGCCAGACGATCATTCATGTCAGGATTTTCGAGCGGCTGAGGGAGGCCATGCAGGCGGTGGCGCTGGCCCGGTTTTTCCGCGACAACGGCATCCCGCTGGATATGTGGTGGCTGAATTCCTGGAGGCCTCCCCAGGCCTATTCGCCGCGCACCGTGCCCTCGGCTTACAACGAGGCCACCAACGGAACGCAATGGGTGCTGATCTACGGCGGAGTGGAGGTCAACAAGCCCAACTCCTACGTGCCCTCGCCGGAAGCGGAGCAGCTAGCGGAGGCCGTGGCGGCGCAGCGGCCGGACCTGCCGGGGGATCTCGACGGCCAGGTGTGGGACGTCAGCGGCACGCCGAAAGGAGATCTCAAAGCCGTCGCGGCCTCGTTTGACCGGCAGATGCAGGACGGCAATCTGCGCTTCGTCGAAGCGGATCTGGCCTTCGCAACGCCGGGGGATACGCCTCTGGCACTGGTGCGCTGCTACGACAGCGCGTTTGCCGGGGACGAAGGATTCGGGCCGGGATGGCATCCGGTCCGCTTCGCGCTGCAGTTCAGTCGGCCGTCGTGGTATGACGAAAACGGGCTTATGCGCGATGCCCAGACCAATGCGGTTTGGACCGACTCGCGCGGTGATACCCGGTTACGATCCGGCGAAATCCGTTTTGTTGATTACCTCAGCGGCCGGATGCTCAATTTCTACTCTTCGCTCAGCGTGTCCTACAACGTCGACAGCCTGGGAAATCCGATAATTTCCTTGAGTGGACTGGATTCCAACGGTGTACCGACTTTCTATGCCGGGGAATGGGCCGATGGTTCCGAGCTGGTACAACTGGCTGACTCGTCCCGCGGATACCGGCTGACGCGCACTGACGGGACGGAGCTGTATTTCGATCACGAAGGAAGGCTGCTTTCGATCGTGGACCGCTTCGGCCTGACCAATTCGTGGCATTACGCGGATGAATCGGCCCTGACCGGTATTGTGGATTGCCTGGGGCGCACTATCAGTTTCGACTACGACGCCTCCAATCACGTGGTGGCCGCGTGGGGTCCGGCGGGCGAACACCTGGTATATTCCTATGACGCGCTGGGACGACTGACCAATGTATGGCATGAACGCGGCCCGCGGACGACAACCTATGCTTACGACGATGACGGGCGCATATCCACGATCGTTACGTTCGACGGGATAACACAGTTGAATGCGACCAACGACCTGAGGAGCCGCGTGGCCGGTGCGACCGACCGGCGCGGCGCCGCGGTCGCACGGGGGTTCGAAATCGATCCGCAATCTCTTTCCTGGACGGAATCGATCAGTAATCTCACCGCGGGAGCGGTCTGGAAGAGAGTGTTCGATTCGGAGGGACGACTCTTGCGCTCGGAGGATCCGTGGGGCAATGCCTGGCAATTCGAGTATTCCGATACAGTGCGCCTGCCGACGCTGATCCGGCCGCCGATTCCGGGGCGCGAACCGATTCGGGTGCAAAGGAACGTCGCGGATCTGCCGGTGAGGATTGAGGATCCGGAAAACGTGCAGGGACATCCTGTAGAAATAACCTACAATGAGGCGAACCTCCCGGTTGTGGTAACGGATGTACTGGCGCGGGCTATCCGATACGGCTATGACCAGTACTACAACCTGGTCTCGGTAACCCGCGAGCTTGCGGGCCGGCCGGTCACCTGGTCTTTCGGGTACGAGTGCGGGCGTCTGGTGGCGGTGACCAATCCGCTGGGCGCTGTTTCCCGGTTCGAGCGGGACGAGTTCGGTCGGATTACGAACATTGTGGATGCCACCGGCATCGCGGTTTCCCTGTCCTACGACCAGTTCGATCGGCTGGTAGAGGTGCGGGACCCGCGGCTGTCGGGGCCGGTCCGCTTCACGTACAATGATTTCGACCAGATCGTCCGCGTGGAGTCTCCGGCGGGTACCAATACGTACGGATACGATCCGCAGTCTCACCGCCTGGTTGCGGTCACTAATGCGAACGGCGGTGTGGTGCGTTATTCCTATGATCCGGTTTCCGGCGACCTGGTATCCGTGTTGCGCGAGAATCCGGGTTACGGCGACGTGACCTATTCGCTTTCCTATGATGCGCTGGGCCGCGTCACCAACGTTGTTCATCCCAACGGACAGCAGACGTCCTTCGCATACGATCCGGCCGGCAGACTGCTGCGTCAGGCCGAACACGATCACCGCCCGCCGGGGCCGCCGCAGTTGCTGAAGAGTGACCGGGCCTTCAACGGGATCTGGACCAATGCCTCCGATCACAGTTTCACCTGGGCTGCGCCGGAGTGCGATTCCGGCATTGAAGGATACAGTGTCGGGCTGGACGTTGCGCCCGGAACGAACCTGACCACCTCCGAGGCCGCGTTCGAGTGGCTCGGGGTGCCGGAAGGAGTGCATACGGTGGCGGTGAGGGCCTGCAGCCGCTCCGGCCTCTGGGGTCCGACGGCGGAATTCATCCTGCGGCTGGACTATACGTCACCGTCCGCCAGCGGTTCCTGGATGAAGGTCCAGTCGAGCGACTGCGGCCCCTATGTCGTAGGGCAACCGGTTTCCGTGCAATGGGGCGGGTTTACCGATACTCTTTCAGGTGTCGGCGGATACTACTGCGGATTCTCAGATAACTGTGACGGAACCCATCATGTCGCAGAGCCTTACGCTGACCTTTCAGGTGCCCCGTATGATACGACATCCACAGTATACCTGCGCGCTCACGACCGGGCAGGCAACCTCTCGCCGGTGCTGACGACCAACATACTGATCCTGGATCCCGATGGTGACTGGGATGGGGACGGGATGGCCAACTCGGATGAGGAGGTGGCGGGAACGCGGGCGGATGACGCCGGCTCCGCTTTCTACATTACGCCGGAGCTACATGCGGGAGGCGATGAACTGCTGATATCATGGTTCGGGGCTTCCAACCGGGTGTATGACCTGCTGGTGCGGGAGACATTCGCTGCAGGATCATGGCAGGAAGTGGACGGATGGACAAACATAGCGGGTCACGGCAGCGAAATCACGTATACGGACAGCACTGTGCAGGCTGAATTCCGGTTGTACCGCGTCCGTGTCCGCCGGCCATGATCTGTACGGGCCGCGATCAGCTTGGCGCGGCGGTGGACGATTTCCGCGAGAACACGCCCATTGCGACCTTCTCCAGCATCTTCTTCGGGGCATTCTGATCCGCTGTCTTTCTCCTGAACTCCTCAGTTCTTGAAGGACGTCATTTCTTCATGTGTCCACAGAAAAAGGGGATTGACAGGAAAGCCTGACCGGCGGTTGCATGGAAGGCCATGAGACAGCAGGTACACGTCAATCTGGGCGAGCGTTCCTACACCATCCACATCGGCACGGGCATCCTTGATGAGCTCGGCGATCTGTGCCGTGATGTGATCAAGCCTTGCCGGGTCCTGCTGGTGAGTGATTCCAATGTAGGCCCGCTGTATTCGGAGAAGGCGACTCAGTCCCTGGCCGGTGCAGGCTTTACCGTGGCGCAAGCCGAGGTTCCGGCCGGAGAGGAAAGTAAGAGTCTGCCCGTGCTGAGCGATCTGTATTCCCGTGCGGTGAGCGCCGGACTCGACCGGGATTCGGCGGTCATTGCTCTGGGTGGGGGTATGGTCGGCGACCTGGCCGGCTTTCTCGCTGCAACGTTTCTGCGCGGAATCGGCCTGGTGCAGGTTCCGACTTCGCTGCTGGCGATGGTAGACAGCTCCGTGGGGGGCAAGACGGGTGTCAACCTCCCGGAGGGGAAGAATCTGGTAGGAGCGTTCCATCAGCCTCGGCTGGTGGTGACGGACCCGGCGACGCTGCACACACTGGCGGAGCGGGAATACGTGAGCGGGCTGGCGGAAGTGGTCAAGTACGGGGTGATCCGCTCCGCAGGACTGCTCGCGCTGCTGGAGGAGCGGGCGGAGGATATGCTGGCGCGGGACGGGCGGCTGCTGGAAGAAGTGATCGCTGAGTGCTGCGCGATAAAGGCGCGCGTGGTGGAGGAGGACGAGCGCGAGTCCGGTGGGCGGCAGGTGCTCAACTTCGGCCACACGCTGGGTCATGCGATCGAGACGGTCATGGCCTACCGCGGAATACTCCACGGCGAGGCGGTGAGCGTCGGGATGATTTTTGCAGCGTTTCTCTCGGTGCGGGAGGCAGGGCTTCCCGAGGCCGAGGCGTTGCGGCTGCGGAACATTCTTTCGGAGCTGGGACTGCCGGTATGCCTGCCGGAACTGGAGTGGCGGCAGCTTCGGACGGCGATCGGTGTGGACAAGAAGTCACGTGCAGGTGAGATCGGCTGGGTACTGACGCCGCGTCTGGGCGAAGTCCGTTGGGGATGCCGCGTCAGCGAGGAGGCTTTGGAAGAAACATGGCGCAGGGTGAAAGAGCTGGAGGCCGCATAGGTGGGGAGGTGGGCGCATGTCCACGGTCAGCGATCAGATAGTGCGTGAGTATTTCGAGTCGCTGGGCTTCCTGGTGCGTCAGCCGACCAAGTACCGGGTGCAGGGGCGGAGCAAGGAGCCGGTTGAACAGATAGATTTCGTGGTGTGGAATCCGCAGCCGGCCCGCCCCGCCGGATCGAGGCGAGCCCACCGGGCCCGGCGGCTGGTGTGGGACTCGTCCGACCTGCGGGGAGTGGCGCGGGCGATCGTCAGCGTGCACGGGTGGCACAGCGAGCGTATCACCCCGGCGGTCCTGAAATTTTCCCCGGAGGTGCTGAAAATCGCGGAGGAGGAGGTCGCGCGTCAGGCCGTGCCGTTGATCGGCAAGGGGCCGGTGGCGCGCGTGGTCTGTCTGCCGGGCCTGCCGGCC
>QNAJ01000092.1 GCA_003641465.1 Verrucomicrobiota bacterium
CTGCGCGAGGCTCTGGTCCTGCGGATCCCGATTTATCCGCTCTGCCGGGAAGACTGCCGCGGCCTGTGCCCTCGTTGCGGGGCCAATCTCAACCGCGAGCAGTGCACCTGCGCACCGGAGGAGGCAGAGAGTCGGTGGGATGTGCTTGACAAGTTGCAACTCTGACTATTAGGGAGTGGGGTTCATTTTTCGGGATTGGGTGTGGGCGGGCTGCAAGGGCCATTCTCAGCAAGCGAAAGGGAGACAGCTATGGGTGTTCCAAAGAGGCGTAAGTCCAGGATGAAGGTGCGACAGCGCCGCAACCAGATCCGGCGCAGCATCGCCCGGCCGGTGCCGTGTCCTCAGTGCGGTGCACCGCGGCTGCCTCACCGGGTATGTCCGGAATGCGGCTACTACGGCGGTCGCCAGGTATTGACCCTGAAAGAGAAGACCAAGGAAAAATCTTCCCGGTAACTGCGTTATGCGAGTAGCAGTCGATGCCGCAGGGGGGGATTTTGCACCCCAGGAGATAGTTTCCGGCGCGTTGAGAGCCGCGGCGGAGTTCCCCTTGATTGGACGCATGTATCTGGTCGGTCCCGCGTCCCGGATCCGGGAGGCGGTGCGGCAGTCGGGTATGCGGGTGCCGGACAAGGTGGAGTTCGTGGACGCCCCGGAGGTGGTTGATATGGGTGAGGCACCAGCCGCGGCGGTCCGCCGGAAGAAAGATTCATCCATCGTGCGGGCGGTGGACCTGGTACGTGCGGGAACCGCGGATGCGGTATTTTCCGCCGGAAACACAGGGGCCATGGTGGCGGCTGCTACCCTGAGGCTCGGCCGGTTGGACGGGATTTCGCGCCCGGCCATTGCCACGGTCATCCCGGCTCCTGGAAAGCCTTTTGTGTTGATCGACGCCGGTGCCAATACTGACTGCGAGGCGTTGTGGCTGGCGGAGTTTGCAGTCATGGGGAATGTCTATGCCCGGGAGATTCTCGGCGTGGATAACCCCAGGATCGGCCTGGTGAGCGTAGGGGGCGAGGAGTCCAAGGGCAATCAGGCCACGCGGGCCGCGTTCACCATGTTGGAGAAGTCGACGCTGAATTTCACGGGTAACGTGGAAGCCGGGGATATGTTCGGCGGAAAGGTGGACGTGGCCGTCTGCGACGGATTCGTGGGAAATGTGATTCTCAAGACCAGCGAGTCGGTCGCCGAATCCGTCAGCGGGCTGCTTAAGGAGGCGGTGAGTGATAATCCACTTGCCATGCTGGGCGGAGTTCTTCTAAAGGGTGCATTCTCGAGGATCCGCCGCCGGTGTGATCCGGCAGCCTACGGCGGGGCCCCGCTTCTCGGGGTGAAGGGCGTCTGCATCATCGGTCACGGGGCATCGAGGGCGGACGCGGTATATAATGCCTTGCGGGTTGTCAGAGATGTAGAGGTACATAGGGTCAACCAGCGCATCGTGGAGGAGATCCGGGAGTTGAAGGAACGGATTGAAGGACAGGACAATGAGTGAACTGCAGAAATCCGGTGCTTCAGCACAGCGGGCGGCGATTGTGGGTACGGGTTCCTACGCACCCGCGCGCGTTATGACCAACGCGGATTTCGAGAAGATTGTGGATACCACTGACGAATGGATCACCACCCGCACAGGGATCAAGGAGCGACACTTCGCGGCCGAGGACGAAGCCACCTCGGATATGGCTGCAGAGGCGGCCCGGCGGGCCCTGCAGGCTGCCGGTGCTGCCGCTGATGAAGTGGAGATGATTGTGGTGGCTACGATTACGCCGGACATGCCTTTTCCCAACACGGCCTGCCTGGTGCAGGAGAAGATCGGCGCGAGGAAGGCATTCTGTTTTGATATTGAGGCGGCCTGCTCCGGTTTTGTTTATGCGGCGGAGATTGCCCGCCGGTTCGTCGAGGGGGGAGCGTTGCGGACTGCGCTGGTAATCGGGGCCGAGAAGATGAGCAGCATGATTGACTGGAAGGATCGTTCCACTTGTGTACTTTTCGGCGACGGGGCGGGTGCGGCCGTGATACAGCCTTCAAGGGATGGACGAGGCATCCGGGGTGCCGTGTTGCACTCCGATGGATCACTGGGTGAGTTGCTGATGGTCCCCGGAGGGGGCAGCCGGGCACCGGCTTCCCACGAGAGTGTGGACAAGGGACTGCATTTTCTCAAGATGCAGGGCCGTGAGGTCTTCAAGTATGCGGTCAACAATATGACCGCGGCGGCCTTGGAGGTGCTGGAAAAAACCGGTCTGAAAAAAGATCAGATCGCCTGCGTGATTCCTCACCAGGCCAATCACCGCATCATCAAGGCGGTTGCCGATCGGGTCGGCATACCGTTAGAGCGTTTCTTCATAAATGTAGATCGCTACGGCAACACATCGGCGGCGTCAGTGATCATCGCCTTGGATGAAGCCGTTCGTTCGGGCAGGGTACGTCCCGGGGATCTGGTTATGTTTCTGGTTTTCGGCGGTGGGTTCACATGGGGGGCAATGGTTCTGGAATGGAGCGGGTAATGACACAAGTGGAGGACAGAGTTGTCGGTCTGTTGTTTCCCGGACAGGGTGTTCAGGAAGTGGGAATGGGCCGCTCTTTCCGGGAAGCGGATGCAGACGCCCGCGAAATGCTCCGGAAAGCCGACCAAGTTCTGGGCTATGAATTGACCCGCCTTTGTATGGAAGGGCCCGCCGAGCAGCTGACGCGGGCGGATCGTGCCCAGCCGGCGATTTGCGTCGTCAGCGTAATGGCGCTGAATGCCGTGCTGCGGCGGATTCCACAATTGAAACCGGTGTGTGCAGCCGGACTGAGCTCGGGTGAATGGGCCGCCCTCCATGCCGCCGGTGTGGTGGGATTTGAGGATGCCTTGCGTATCCTGCAGGCCCGTGGCCGGTTCATGCAGGAGGCCTGCGAGGCCACCTCCGGCGGTATGACCAGCATCATCGGCCTGCCGGCTGAGAAAGTGGTGGAGATCTGCCGGGCGACCGGCGTACAGGCCGCCAATTTCAATTCACCCCTGCAGACCGTGATTTCAGGGCCCCTGGAGAGGTTACCCGCGGCCGAAAAGGCGGCGCGTGAAGCAGGAGCCCGCCGCGTGATACGGCTGCGGGTGGCGGGGGCGTTTCACTCCGAGCTGATGCGGCCGGCCGCCGAAAAGCTGAGGGGACTTATTGCAGAAGTGGAATTTCGTGAGCCCCGATTTCCCGTGGTTTCTAACGTCACTGGCTTGCCTCATGGAACGCCGGACGAGATAAGGGAGCTGATGGTCCGCCAAGTGTATGAGCCGGTGAAGTGGGTGGATTGCATGCGGTGGATGCTGTCTCAGGGAGTAAAGGATTACCTCGAGTGCGGACCCGGCCGGGTTCTGGCGGGATTGGCGAAGGGCATTGACAAGACGGTGCGTGTTCTTAATATTCCCGACCACTCCGCGCTGGAGACGGCGGCCAGTGCATTTTCGCAGTAAGGAGCGAGGAGGAAAGGCGAGCTGATGGCGGATCTCAGTGGTAGAGTCGCTTTGGTGACCGGTGCCGCCCGGGGTATTGGCCAGGCCATCGCGGTCCGTCTGGCGGAAGACGGAGCGGATGTGGCCGTGTGCGATCTGAAGGCGGAGTGGTTGGAAGAGACCCGGCAGAAGGTATCTTCCGCGGGACGCAAGGTGCGTTCCTACGAAGTGAACGTGGGCGACGCAGTGGGGGTACAGAACGTGGTTCAGCAGGTTCTGGGGGATTTCGGCAGGATAGATATTCTGGTCAACAACGCCGGGATCACGCGGGACAGCCTGCTGTTACGGCTGGATGAGAAGGACTGGGATGATGTGCTGAATGTGAATCTCAAGGGAACCTACCTTTTTACGCGTGCGGTCGCCCGACCGATGATGAAGCAGCGCTCCGGCGCGATCGTGAATATCGCCTCCATTATCGGCGAGATCGGCAATGCCGGACAATGTAACTATGCCGCTTCCAAGGGGGGTGTGATTGCTTTTACCAAGTCGGCGGCGAAAGAGCTCGCCGCCCGTGGCATCCGGGTAAATGCAGTGGCTCCGGGCTTCATCCAGACGCGGATGACCGAGGCCCTGCCGGAGGAAGCCCGCCAGAAGATGCTGCAGATGATTCCTCTGGCGCGTTTTGGACAGCCGGAGGACGTGGCGAATGTAGTTGCTTTTCTGGCTGGAGACGATGCATCATACGTCACCGGCCAGGTGGTTAATGTGTGTGGAGGGATGGTGACCTGACAGGTCGCCTTCAGGAAACCGACAGGAGGGCAGCAGGAATGTCACTCGAACAGAAGGTGAAAGATATCATCGTAGAACAGCTGGGCGTCAACCCTGACCAGGTGACGCCGGAGGCCTCGTTCATCGAAGATCTCGGCGCCGATTCGCTCGACACAGTTGAGCTGGTAATGGCCTTTGAGGAAGAGTTCGGGGCCGAGATTCCGGATGAGGACGCTGAGAAGTTGACCACGGTCGGCGCGGTGGTCAACTACCTCAAAGAGAAGGGATTCGACAAGGAAGGCTGAGCTGAGCCGCGCCGCTGGGCCATCCAAATCCCGCTGGAGGCTTCACGGGAATATGCAGGGACGCCGGGTAGCCGTTACAGGTATAGGGCTGGTTACGCCGCTCGGATGTGGGACGGAGCAGGTTTTCGACCGGCTGATAAAGGGAGAATCCGGTATTCGGAGAATCACCCGTTTCGATATCGAGGGATATGACTCCCAGATCGCGGGTGAAGTGCGTGATTTCGACCCGGAGCCCTACGTTCCAAGGAAAGAACAGCGCCGGCTGGACCTGTTTTCCATTTACGGGCTGGCAGCGGCGGCGATGGCGGTGGAAGACGCCGGACTCGAAGTGGAGAGAATCGACAGGAGTCGGGCCGGGGTTCTGATCGGGTCCGGTGTGGGAGGACTGAAGTCACTCCAGGATCAGCACCAGGTTCTGCTGAGCCGCGGGCCGCAGCGGGTCTCACCTTTCGTGATCCCCCAGATTATCACCAACATTATTTCCGGGCACGTGGCGATCCGGTATGGGCTTACCGGTCCGAATTTCTGCGTAGTCTCAGCCTGCGCCACAGGGGCCCATTCGGTCGGCGAAGCCGCCCGGATCATAAGTCATGGCGAAGCTGACCTCATGATTGCAGGCGGCACCGAGGCCCCGGTTTGCGAGGTCGGTCTGGCCGGCTTTGCCGCCATGAAGGCGCTGAGTACCCGCAATGATGAGCCTGAACGGGCGAGCCGGCCGTTTGACGCCGAGCGCGACGGATTTGTTATCGCCGAGGGGGCTGCCGTGCTGGTTCTGGAGGAAATGGAAGCCGCCCGGAAGCGCGGTGCCCGGATCTACTGCGAGTTGGCCGGCTACGGGCGCAATTGCGACGCCTACCACATAACCGCGCCGCTGGAATCGGGCGAAGGAGCAGCCCGGTCAATGCGTCTGGCGCTGGAAGACGCAGGTATCACTCCGGAGGAGGTTGATTACATAAACGCGCATGGTACTAGTACCAAGCTCAATGATCGCGGCGAGACGCTGGCCATCAAGGCGGCCTTGGGAGAGGAGAAGGCCCGCCGAGTGATGATAAGCTCCACAAAATCCATGACCGGTCACCTCCTGGGAGCGGCGGGTGCTCTGGAAGCCGCGGTATGTGCAATGACCATTCTGCGGGGGGTGGTTCATCCCACGGTAAACTATGAGTATCCGGATCCGGAATGCGATCTGGACTATGTGCCCAACGAAGCCCGGGAGGCGAAGGTCCGGGTGTGTCTCTCCAATTCGTTGGGCTTCGGCGGGCATAACGCCACGCTTTGCCTGCGTGCCATCTGAAGCCGCGGGCAGCTACACCGTTTACTCGGACAACCCGATTGCTTCTCCGACGTAATTGCAGCGGATGCTTCATAATTCATTAATCCAACAATCCGTATATCCCCGACCCCCGACCGCTGACTACTGACCTCTGACCTGCGGTGTAGGACGAGAGGGTTCGGGCACACTGAGGGTCATGATGGACCTGCGCATGGATGGCTGATTCGCCCCAGGGTATCATTGAGAAGCGTAAGTTACAGATGAAGGAGATTGTAACCACAGAGAACACAGAGAGCACAGAGAAAAGAGAACACAGAGGGGAGAGATTACAGAGGACCCCGCTGGAGCGGCATAAACCCTGCGGCAGGCAAAAGTTCCAAGCATTGGAAGTTTTGGAACAGAAAGTTCCAAGGTTGCGGATTCAAGTTGCAAGCCGAACAGTTCGCAGAGGGCGACCTCACTGGGGGTGAGGAAGCCGAGGC
>QNAJ01000093.1 GCA_003641465.1 Verrucomicrobiota bacterium
ATTCTCAAGGCCGATCGGAGTCTGGCAACCGCCTATTTCAGGATGCTGAAGACTGCCTGCGAGCATCTGATCCGCCACGGGTTCACACCGATATTGCTTCTCCACGAGCAGCGTGAAGACCGCGCTCTGGTTGCCCGGACATACGAGGCCCTGGGGCGCCCGCTGCCGACTGTCACCGAGGAAGATCCAGTGGTATTGAAAGGTATCCTGGGCACCGCGGCCTTCGTGTTCGCCTCGCGCTATCACGCCCTGGTATCGGCCCTTTCGCAGGGAATTCCGGCGGTAGCCGTAGGCTGGGCGCACAAATACGACGAGCTGTTCTCTGATTACGGGGTGCCTCAACTCTGCCTGTCTCTGCACAGTGACTGGAGTCGGATCAAAGAACTTCTCGAGCTGCTCACCAATGAGGAGACCCGGCGCTTGCTGACGAAAGGGATTGCCGAGCGTGCCGAAGTCAACCGTCGCAAGGTGCGGAAAATGTGGAAAGAGGTCGACCACCTGCTCTTCGGTTGACCCGGGTGCGCATCGCGATTTTGCCGAATGGGAAACAGGCCGCGGATAAAAGCGCTGTCCCGCCTCCGGGAAGCGACGGGGACGAAGTCTGGCGGGGTCAGGCCCCCGCCTTCAGCGGGGCAAGCCCCGCATTTTGCGGGGCAAGCTTTGATTAGTGATTAAGCGCGGGCCTGTGAACTGGATATTCCGCCCCTTCGGTGGGGCAGAGTGGAGATGACCAACGAGCTGGTCAGCGTAGTCATTCCCTGCTTCCAAGCGGCTGAGTATGTCGGCGAGGCCATAGAGAGTGCACTGGCGCAGACTCACCCCTCGGTGGAAGTCATCGTTGTTGATGACGGGTCGAGCGATGGAACTGTGGAGGTCGTACAGCAGTTCGGGAAGCGGGTGAAACTGCTGCAGGAACCCCATCGGGGAGCCGCCGCCGCGCGGAACCGAGGCTGGCGGACAGCCCGCGGCGAGTATGTCCAGTTCCTGGATGCCGACGATCTTCTCCATCCGGAGAAGATCGCGCGCCAACTACAGGCGGCCGGCGGGTCGCGACGGGAGATTGTTTTTTGCGATTGCGAGATCGTCTCGCTATCCGGAGAAGCGGTGAGGATCCCTGCGCTCGGGCCGTATACGGGAGGAGATCCGGTCGTGTTCCTGCTCCGCTATCAGGTTTTGACGGCGGCGGCTCTCTATCCGAAGACGTTGCTTCAAAGAGTCGGTGGATTTGATGAAGATCTTCCTTGCGCCCAGGAATTCGATCTTAATCTGAGAATTGCATGCCTCGGCGGCGCGCTGCGTTATGTGCCGTCGAAACTTTGTACCTGGCGTCAACGTCCGGGCAGCATTTCCAGTCATGAGGCGCAGGTATTTATGCAGTTTCCGCGGATCGTGACCCGGGCGAAGGAGCTCCTGGAGAGAAGTGGTCAGCTCACTCCGTCACGGCGACTGGCTCTCGCAGAGGCGCTTGCCCGCGCGGGCCGGTATCTCCTGCGTCGGGGACACTCCGCAGAAGGGCGCCGCTGCCTTCGCCTGGCAGAGGGGATCGACCGCACGGGAGCGCGGGCGGTGTATTCACGGCCGGCGCGGCTGCTGCTGCCGCTGCTGGGAGCCGAAGGGGTTGAACGTCTGGCGGTGATGCGGCGCTCCCGGCAAGCTGGGGGCAGGTCACAGCGCAGGAAACCGCCGGGGAATTGAAGGCATGCCGGTACGACTCTTTCAACCCTATCCCTCCTACCGGTCCCCGCTGCGTGTACCGCCGGAAGAGCGGGTTTCCTGTCCGGTGCCGGTATTCTTCATCCGTTATCGCTACCCGCATCACTCGGCAGCTTCGGGCTATGACCGGCTGTGTGACTATGTGGGTGAGACGATCGGGTTGAGCCGCACTTTCTACTGGCTGGGAGAGACTGTCCTGCGGCCGGTGGGCATGTACCTGGCGCGGGCGGGTGGGCATTTTGAATATTCCCGGTACGACTTCGTACTGGAGCTGGAGGCGATGCGCCATTTCCTCCGCCATCGGAATTCGGTCTATCACTTTGTCTACGCGGAAAAGAGTTATTACTTGATGTGCCGTCTGGCCGGCCGGAACGGCAACCGGCTGGTCGGCACGGTGCATCACCCCCCGGAGCATATCCAATGGCTTTTCCGCAGTACGGACCATTTCCGGCGGTTGGATCTGGTGATCGTGGTGTCCCGCGCACAGCTTGCCTATTGGACGCGATTGTTGGGTGAGGAGCGCGTTCGCTACGTGCCCTACGCGGTGGACACCACCTACTTCAGCCCCTCGAACGAGGAGCGGGATATAAGTCGCCTGCGCCTGATTTTCGTGGGTCACCACGAGCGTGACTTCGACCTGCTGGCCAAACTCGTGCCGCGTCTGCTCGCCGAAATCACGGAAGCCGAGCTGGTCATGATCTCACGGGACGCCCGGTGCGGGGAGATCGCGGCGTCGCATCCACGGGCCCATTGGAAGAGACGCGTCTCCGACCGGGAGTATCTCTCGCTTCTGCAGTCCGCGGATCTGATGATCCTCCCACTCCGCCGCAGTACGACGTGCACGGCGGTACTGGAGGCACTGGCTTGCGGTGTTCCGGTGGTGACCACGCAGGGAGGGATTGAAGATTATCTCAGCAACCAGTGCAGTCGCGTGGTGCCGCCGGGTGATGTAGACGGAATGCTGGAATGTTGCCGCGGCCTCCTGCGGGATCAGGAAAGATTGGCAGCCATGCGCCAGGCGGCGCGTGGGTGGGCGATGCGGTTTTCGTGGAGGGAGACCGCGCGGAAGATGGTGGCGCTTTATGCCGGGCTGTTCGGGGAGGAGGCGACAGTGTCACAGGCGGGAGAAGACTGATGCAGGCCGAACGCCAGAGGGTGCTGCATGTTCTCGTCGGCTTGGGTACCGAGGGCGTTGTCGGGGGAGCGGAGCGGGAGGCCCTTGACCTGATGATGCGACTGGAGGAACACGGGCAGTATGAGCCTCATGCAGCGGTTCTGGGCCGAAAAGATCCGCAATTCAGCGAACCGTTACCAGCCGGCCGGATTCACTACATGGATCTGCCCTATTCGCTCGGTCTCGGCGCCCACATCTTCACGGCCGCACGCCGACTGCGCGCACACCTGCGGCACATCAATCCGGTGCTGGTGCACAGCCATCTCTGGCTGCCGGACCTAGTAACCGCATTGGCAGTGGCGGGAACTCCCATTATGCACATCCCTCACCTGCACGATACCCGCGAATGGATGGCGGCGGCTGACTGGCGATGCCGCTTGCGCCGCGTCCTTTACCGGCTGGCTACGCGCCGGCTGCGCACGCGCTTTGTGGCCTGCGCCGAGGCCGTGCGCCAATATGTCGCTCGGCACCTCGCAATTCCGGCAGAGCGCATAACCGTGGTGCGCTATGGCGTCCCTGTGGAGCGGTGGCACCCGAGTCGTTCGGTACCGGTGGATGGGAGCCGGATGCGCATCGTGGGCTGCGCGGGACGTCTGGTGCCCGAAAAAGGGCAGGATGTGCTCATCCGTGCGGTTGCCAAGCTTGCCCAGGCCGGGCGGACAGTGACTCTTCGCCTGGCTGGTGGTATGCGCCGGACCGGCGAAGAGTTCGCCGGGCTGGCGCGGCGCCTGGGACTTGCCGAGCAGGTGGAATTCCTGGGCAGAGTGAGGGACATGAGATCTTTCTATGATGGGCTGGATGTGTATGTTCTGCCTTCACGCTCCTCAGAGGGACTTCCCGTGAGCATCCTGGAGGCGATGGCCATGCGGCGTCCGGTAATCGCCACGGATGTGGCCGGGGTCCGTGAAGCGATAACCAATGGAGTACAGGGCTACGTGGTGCCGCCGGGGGACGCCGATGCACTGGCACAGGCTTTGGATCGTCTGTTGCGGGATCCGGCCACCGCGGCGAGGATGGGTGATTCCGGGCGGCGCCGCGTGGAAGAGGAATTCACCCTGGAGCGGATGACTGCCGAAATGGTGCGGTTCTACGACCGAATCCTGGGCGCCGGGATATGAAGCCAGTTGCTCAGTCTGCGGGATCGAAAGGTCAGGATCTGGGAATCTACCACAACAGCGACGGGTCGTCCCGCCTGAAGAGGGGCTGGACCTGTTTAGCAGAGAGCTTCCAAAGGTTGGAACTCTTTAGAGCAAAATTTCCAGGGTTCGGAACTTTTTCTGCCAAAACTTCCAAAGTTTGGAACTTCTCAGTCGAAAAATGTCCAAGGCCCCGACATCTGGCGGGGCGAGCCTCGCCCCGATATTCATCGGGGCGGGTTTGGAACTTTTTACACGAAAACTTCCAAGGTTTGGAACTTTTTGTATAGAAACTTCCAAAGCTTGGAACTTTTTCTTGGTGAGTCTTAAGCTGCCTTCTCGGCGTTTTCCGGGTCCGCCGGAGGGAACCGAGATGTGGAATCTTTGGCGATGCAGGCTTACAGAGGTCTACGCCGCTGAAGCGGAATCGGGAACTTGTTGTTCTCAGGTTCTCCAGGCAGTGGGGCAGCACGCGGCGTTTGGTCTGCCCGCGGGGGGCTTTCCCGCGGGTTCATAATCACTAATCAAGGCCTGACCCCGGAGCTGATGAGGATCTACGGAGTCGGTGTGGTACGGAATGAGGCGGACGTGGTCGGGCAGAGCGTGCTGTGGGCGGCGCGGTTCTGTGACCGGATATTCATCTGGGACTTGGGCAGCGATGACAACACCGTCGAAATACTGCGCTCGCTGCCTGCGGAGAAGATCCGCGTAAAGGAAAAGCCGGGAACGCCCTACCGCAGCGCACTGCGCGGCGAGATCGCTAACCAGATTCGGGCGGATCTTGGGGAAGAGGACTGGATCTACATTCTGGATGCCGACGAGTTCCTGGTGGGTGATCCGTTGCCGGTCCTGCAGCGGGCACGGCGGTGCGGGGCATACCTGGTGGGAGCGTGGCAGGCGAACTTTTTCCCGACCGAGAAGACCCTTTCCGAGCTGGATCGTCTGGGTGAAGAACAATGGTGCCGAATCCCCCTGGAAAAGAGGCTCCGTTACTATCGGCTGGAATGGTTCGAATGGCGTTTCATCAGAATGTCTCCGGAGCTGCAGTGGATTACAGAGGGTGACTACAGCGTATTCCGGTTGTCCTCTGGCGCTTTTCCGAAACGGTGCCGGGAGGGCATGGTCGTGAGACACTATCGCTATCGTTCCCCGGCACAGGTTCGGCTGCGGTATCGCACTCGCATCGAGGCGGCCGGCTCCGGTGCGCGGCGCTTCCGCTACGAGAGTACGCCCGACTTCCGGGCACTGGTGCGTCCGGCACGCCGCCTGGTCCGGTGGCCGGAAGATCAGCCTGAGCTGGTGGTTCCTCGGGCGGAGTTCATGCGGGCGCGGATAAGGCTATTGTACTGGCGGGTGAGGCGGAAAGTTGCCCGGATGCAGGAGCAGCACCGGGAACGGAGGGTGACCACTTCCGAGGCGTAGCATCATGAGAGCGAAGGTATCGGTGGCCATCGTCACCTTCAACCGCCGTGACGAGGTTCTGAAAGCGGTCGGGTCGGCGCTGGCCCAGCAGTGGTCCGAGAAGGAGGTGCTGGTATTTGACGGAGGGTCGTCCGACGGCACGGTCGAGACGCTGCGCTCACGGTTTGCGGGGTTTCCGGAGCTGAAGATTCTGCAGTGCACAAAAGATCCCGGGTTCGTGGTGCTGCGGAATCGCCTGGCGAAGGAAGCCCGCGGGGACATCCTGGTCTACCTTGATGATGACGCCTACTTGAGCGGCCGGCGGACGTTCGAGGACATTGTAGGGTTGTTTGAGTGCTGTCCCGCGACGGCGGTGGCGGCGTTGCCTTTCATCAGTCCGGCCGATGTGGCAAGACGATTCCGTGCCCGCCGGCTTCCGCCTCCGGGATCGGAGTTGGCGTGCTTTACGGGGTGCGCATGGGCCATACGGCGGGAGGTGGCGCTGGGTATGGGCCCATTCCGCGAGATTCCGGACTACTACCGGGATGACCGTGATCTGAGTGTGCGACTACTGGACCGGGGATATGAGATCCGCCTGGCGCGCGGGGATCCGGTGGTCCACCTGCACAGTCCGGCGCGGGACTGGGAGAGGCGCCTGCGTTTGGACGTCATCAGCGTTATTTGGTTCGACTGGCTGAATGTTCCCTGGCCGTATTTGCCGGGTCGGGCGGCGAAGGATATCGTGAGCCTGGTGCTATACCGGGCGACACTTGCGCGTATGCCCGCGCGGCTGCAGTACGTCTGGGAA
>QNAJ01000094.1 GCA_003641465.1 Verrucomicrobiota bacterium
GCGCCCGAAGAACTTCTCCTCGGCTTCCAGGCCCAGCTTACGCGGCGTCGCCCCGGTGGCGATGATCAATGCTTCACAGGTCACTTCCCCGCCCGTTACGCGCAGCCGGAAAGGGCGGCGCAAGAGGTCTGCCGCTTCCACCAGGCCGGACATAAATCGAGCTCCCAGTCGAGCCGCCTGAGCGCGCATGCGGGTCATGAGCTCCGGTCCGCTCACCGGCTCCGCAAATCCGGGGAAGTTCTCGACGTCAGCGGCTGTGGTAAGCTGTCCCCCGGGCATCCCTTCAATTACCAGGACATCTCTGCCGGCGCGTACCGCGTAGATGGCCGCGGTCAGGCCGGCCGGCCCGCTTCCGATTACCGCTATTTCGACCCTCCTGCTCTCGATCTGCGGTTCCGCTTCCATAGGGCTGCTCCGGAAAGCCGATCAACCATCTCTGAGCACAGCCCGCCACTATACGGAATCCCGGGAGGGAATATCAACCTTTGCCTTTTTCGGCGCCCGGTGATCCCTTCGCTCTGGCACGCCCGGAAATATGATAGTATCGTGGTGGCCGTTCAGTCGCAGCCGTCCGTTTCTGGAGGGAAGACATGAAAGACAGGCCGGAAGATATGCTCAGGCAGATGTTTGCGATGCAGGAAAAGCTCAATCGGCGAATCGGCGTGGACACCCGCCACATGGATGAACGCGCACGGCAGGAGTGGCTCCTGAACTTCTGCCGGGCGATGTCGCAGGAGATTGCTGAACTGACTGACAGCGTGCCATGGAAATGGTGGGCCCGCTATCAACAGTTCGATATTCAGAACGCGCGGGTAGAAATCATCGACTTGTTTCACTTTCTTATCTCTGCCGCCCAGGTACTGGGAATGGACGCTGAGGCGGTTTTTGATCTCTATATGAAAAAAAATAGGGTCAATTTCCAGCGCCAGGAATCAGGATATACCACCAAAGACGAAAACGATAACCGCAACCTGTCCGTATCCCGGTGAGTGCAACCTCTGAAAGCGCGGTCTCCCGGCAATCCGCGAGCCGGGCTACCTCCCCGAACGGCCGCGGCGGTGATCGGTTCCGACTGCGTTTTTCGCCCGGCTCCAGAGATGGGGGCCACTATGTGAAGGTTACTGTGGCCACCGGGATGGTTGCTACCATCCTGCCGCTGGTCCAGATTATCGGATTAAAATCCCGCAGCGGTCCTCTACACTGGTTCGCGGCCGGTACTGCAGCGGGCCTGACTTTGCTGCTGTGGAGTATTGACGGCCTGGCACGCCATCCCAAACGGGCGCGCACCACCTGGGGAAAGTGGTGTGCTGTGCTGGCTGCCCGCCGGTGGAGATTGCTGGTAATTACTATCCGCAGTGTCCTGATGTCGGGGATACTCCTCTTTCTCTGGGGGAGTCTGACCAATGTGGGCCTTCAGCACGGGGTTAGCGCACAAGTTGCCGTTGCGATTCTCGCGTTGCTTCTTCCCTGCCGGCATGTCCTCCTGCTGCGCAGTAACTACACCGACTCACTGAGGTGGAAGAAGCTGGGAGAGCTGGCTACCGCCATGGTAGCCACCTCGCTGGTGCTTATCACTGCCTCTGTCTGCGCGGTTTACGCCGCCCCCAGCGGCATGGCTTACCTGCGCCCGGCCACCCCGGCAGTCGCTTTCGTCTGGATCGCCGCCGTGCTTGCCATAATGCTCACCTGGCTGGTTACCGTGGGACGCCTGATGCAACCACGAACCCCTGCGGTCCGCCGGCCGCGTCCCCCAGCACGCGCCCCGGTCGAGTACTGAAGTCTGCGGCACCTGCACTGCGTCACCCGGGTCGCCCGTGGCTCGCCGATCAACCCTTCAGCTCCCGTGGTGCGGAGTACCGCTCTTTGAGAAGTAATGCAGGTACTCGGATTCATGCCCCGGGATGCGAACCCGGCAGGTCTTCAATAATTGTGTCATGGCCAGCCATGGCGGGGTCCGGATTCGGATAGTCGAGATTATAGTGGAGCCCGCGACTTTCTTTGCGCATACGCGCACTGCGCACTACCAGGTGGCCGACGTCCGCGATGTTGCGCAACTCCAGAACGTCGGCGGTAACCAGATAGTCCAGGTAATAGGCACGGATTTCCCGTCGCAGATTCAGCAGCCGCCGGTGAGCCCGCTCCAGCCTCTTATTGCTGCGCACAATGCCCACGTAATCCCACATACACGTACGTACTTCATTCCAGTTATGCTCCACCACAATCGCCTCGTCGCTGGGAACCGCGTCTCCATACTCCCAGTCGGGAATTGATACTCGCACTCCGCGCAGCTCACGCAGGTCACGGCTGATTCGGCAACCGGTCTTGCGCCCGCATACCAGTGCTTCGAGAAGAGAGTTGCTGGCCAGGCGGTTGGCACCATGCAGTCCGGTACAGGCCACTTCACCGCAGGCATACAGGCCGGGCATGCGCGTCCTGCCGTCGGGTTCCGCCTCCACACCCCCGCAGAAGTAATGAGCCGCCGGCACAACCGGTATCCGGTCGCGGGCCATATCGTACCCGTACTTGAGACATGTCGCGTAGATGTTGGGGAAGCGCCGCTTCAGAAAGGATTCCGGCTTGTGAGTGATATCCAGATATACGCACGGCTCTCCACTGACCTTCAATTCCCGGTCGATCGCGCGGGCCACCACATCCCGCGGTGCCAGCTCGCCTCGCGGATGGTATTTCGGCATAAACCGCTCCCCTGAGGCAGTCACCAGGACCGCTCCCTCTCCCCGCACGGCTTCGCTGATCAGAAAGGATTTCGCTTCCGGGTGATAAAGACACGTCGGATGAAACTGCACAAACTCGAGATTCCTGACGGGAAGGCCGCACCGCCAGGCCATGGCAATACCATCCCCGGTTGCCGTATCCGCATTGCTCGTATACAGATAAACTTTCCCCGCCCCACCGGTCGCCAGGACAAGCGCATTACACCTGACGGCAAAGATATCACCGGTTTCCGCCTCCAGGAAATACGCTCCGACGCAGCGGTTGGCGCCGGGCAGGCCAAGCCATCCGGTAGTAATCAGGTCCACCGCCATCACACCGGGCATCAGGCGGCAGTTTTCCCGCGATTCCACATGGTTCAGCAGCACGCGGACCAGCTCGGCGCCGGTGACGTCTCCTGCATGCAGGATCCGACGGTGGGAATGACCGCCCTCCTGCCCCAGGTCATATCCATACTGCCCTTCGAGCCGTGTGAAGCGCACTCCCAGCTTCTCGAGTTCCTCGATCGCCGCGAAACTCCCTTCAATCACTTCCCGCACCACTTTCTCCCGGCTGAGACCCGCCCCGGTTGCCAGAGTGTCTCTGACGTGGCTCTCCACGCTGTCTCCCGGCGCAACCGGACATGCAATTCCTCCCTGGGCCCTGGCGGAATTACTATCCTGGAAGGTCTTCTTGGATACCACCATGACGTCCAGACCGGAATCCAACGACGCGGCGACGGACAATCCGGCCAGACCACCACCTATGATCAACACGTCTGTCTCCATCCTGCGCATAGCGATCGCTCCGCTTCAGCGCGCCGCCTGATCAACTGGTCAGGAGGTTTACTTCCGTCTTGATCCCTCCGTCACGATTCCCTATTGTCCGCCTGTTATCTGATTTACGCAAGTCGCACTCCGAAAGCTGCAGAAAGGAGCAGGTAGTCATGTCCGAAATAGTAGATGTCCACGCCAGAGAAATTCTGGATTCCCGCGGCAACCCGACAATCGAGGTCGAAATCGAACTCGCCTCAGGAGCTGTCGGCCGGGCGGCTGTCCCTTCGGGGGCCTCGACCGGTGAGAATGAAGCGATCGAACTGAGAGACGGTGACAAGCAGCGTTATCTCGGCAAGGGAGTGCTCAAGGCGGTCGATAACGTCAACGAGGTCATCGGTCCTCAGATAATCGGTATGACCGCGCTGGACCAGGTCGAGCTGGACAGTTTTCTGATCAGCTTGGACGGCACACCCAATAAGTCCAAGCTGGGAGCCAATGCGATCCTCGGCGTATCCCTGGCGGTAGCGCATGCGGCAGCTGATTATCTGGGACTTCCGCTCTTCCGCTATATCGGGGGCAGCGCCGCGCGTGTCCTCCCCGTGCCGATGATGAACATTCTTAACGGCGGGGCCCATTCCGATGCGCCGGTAGATATTCAGGAATTCATGATTGTGCCCCACGGAGCACCTTCGTTTTCCGAAGCGTTGCGCACCGGAGCGGAAGTGTTTCACAGCCTGAAAGCGGTACTCAAGTCTCGTGGTCTCAGTACGGCGGTGGGCGATGAAGGCGGATTCGCGCCGGATCTGAAAAACAATACTGAAGCACTCGACGTCATCATGGAGGCTATCCGCAGGGCAGGATACGAACCCGGCAAGGACGTTTCCATCGCTTTGGATGCAGCGGCCAGTGAATTCTATGACCGGCAGAAAGGCAAGTACGTCTTTCACAAGAGTGACGGCTCCGAAAGGTCCGCTGAGGAGATGGTGACTCTGTACGAAGAGTGGATAGGCCGCTACCCGATAATATCCCTGGAAGACGGGTTATCCGAAGACGATTGGGAAGGATGGAAAATCCTGACCGAAAGGCTCGGCAGCCGCCTGCAGCTCGTGGGAGACGATATTTTCGTGACCAATCCCACGTTTCTGAAGAAAGGTATCCGGGAGGGCGTGGCCAACTCCATCCTCGTCAAACTGAACCAGATCGGCACGCTTACCGAAACACTGGATACGATCGAAACCGCCAAGCGTGCCAGCTATACAACGATTATCAGCCATCGCTCGGGTGAAACCGAGGACACCACATTGGCCGAAGTGGCGGTGGCCACCAATGCCGGGCAGATAAAGACCGGTTCGCTCAGCCGGACCGACCGCGTCTGCAAGTATAATCAGTTGCTGCGTATTGAGGAGCTACTCGGTGAACAGGCCCGCTACGGGGATGCCTTTCTGAGACCGTGAGGGGCCGGAAGAAAGTCCCCGGCAGCAAGCGCCGGGTGAGAACACTGCGCGGTCTTCCGACCGACGCGGCTCCATGGCGCCGTATTCTTTATCGCGGAGTGTGGTCACTCATTGCCCTGCTGCTCACAGTCGGGCTTTTCAGTCTTTTCTGGCCCCAGTATGTTCAGTATTGCACCTATACCCGGCGGATTCGCGAACTGGACGAAGCCATAGAGCGCGAGCAGACACTTATTAAGAAACTGCAACTGAAGCAGCAACGCCTGAAGACCGATCCGGAGTTCCTCAAGCGGGTCGCACATGAAATGGGAATGGCGGCCCCGGACGAGGTGATTTTCCGGTTTGTCGAATCGGGTACGCCGGAGTCATCGGATGCCCCCTCGTCCGCCCCGTAGCTTCCTTCGGGCTCCCTATGTTACATCGGTGTACCGGTCCCTTACGACGTAAATCAGGGGAAGGCTTAACAGGGTCATTCCGTACTTCAACATCAGGTTGAAAAGAAATATGTCCCAGATAACCCCCCACGGCAATTTCCATCCAAAAGCTCCCACCGCAAAGATGATGTTGTCCACCGGAACGCTGACGCTGTTACTGGTCAGAACCCGCAGCCACTGCCATCTCCGCGTTATTCGCCTCACGAACCAGTGATATACCTCGGTATCCACCAGTTCGCTGAAAACCTCAGCCACTATCGAAGCAATGACAATACGCCATATCGGAGTCAGAACATCACGAAACGCTTGGTCCAGTCCCCAGCTGGGATCACCGGGAACCGAGGCCACCCACACCAGGTAGGCCGCCATAAGAAGATTTATCACCCCGCAGGCCACGATCAGCACCTGCGCATTCCGCTTGCCCAGGACCTTGTGAACCACATCACGAAGGGTGAACGTGAGTGGATAGATGAAAGTCCCCATGTCTACGGCCAAGCCCCACACCACCCCGATCTTCACGCTGGTGACGTCAGAAAGCATCTGGGCAGCCACGTAGGCCGCCACCGCCAGTACCCCCACTGCCGGAACCACCCGCGTTCTACCTTCCGAGGCAATCATCCTATCCCGCCTGGTGCGCAGGGATCGATCCTCGCAGGACAACCCCCATCCCATCCTGACCCGTATCTTTCACATAGAGCTTCGCTTTTACCCCTGTACCCGATCCTTTTGCGAATGCATGCAGATATGATTGTGAGGGCTGCCGGCTGGCGCCCGGGGCAGCCGCCGCCTTCACTTCGGCCACTGCTATCGGCCCTGACCGCCCCTTGCGTA
>QNAJ01000095.1 GCA_003641465.1 Verrucomicrobiota bacterium
GGGATGTTTCTCGCTCGCTCCTACCAAGATCATCACCAGCGGCCAGGGCGGGTTCGTCTTAACGAACAGCCGGGCGGTGCGAGACCACATTGTGCGCTTGAAGGATCACGGGCGGCTGAGTCGTTCCAGTGATATCCATCCCGTTGTCGGCTTCAACTTCAAAGTGACGGATATTCAAGCTGCGCTGGCCATGTCGCAATGGAGAAAACTGGAGGATCGGATTGCCCGAGCACGAATAATAGACGAAAAATATCGAACGCAGCTTAGCGATATTCCGGAGCTTTTTTTCCCTCCCCGTCCGGAATCAGGAGGATACCTGATGTGGCCCGACGTTTTCGTAAAAGAACAGCGAGACGCGCTTTTGCGTTTCCTGCGCATGCGAGGCATAACGGCACGGCCTTTCTGGCCGCCACTTCACCGTCAACCTCCATATGCAGCACCAGATGATGAGTTTCCGACGAGTCTGATGATTGCTACTCATGCCTGCTGGTTACCATGTTCGCCGGGGATCAAAGATGAGGAAATTGAATATGTTATAGATTGTATCCGGCAGTTTTTCAGACAATGACATCCGGCCACTGCCAGAGGATTGCGATTTTCTCCCGTTACTGCTTGGCTGATCAGTATGACCTTGCCGCCGAATTTTGCCAGATGCTTCATATTCTGGCGCGCCATTCCAAGGTGCTGCATCTCAGTCTGCGAGGCGACCGGCCTCCACCGTCCATCCCTCCAGAGACACAGGTCGTTGAGTTGCCCTTGAGCATATCACGCACGAATCCGAAGGACATTTTTGTTAAAACATGTCTTCTCTACGCATTGCTTCCTCTTGTAGCTGTGCGCTTGCGTATGTTCAGGCCAGATCTGGTCTTTATCACGGAGACGTTACCTCTTTTTGGTGCAGCGCTGAAATTGCTGGCAGGCGCAAGAGTTGCCACAGCCTATGGTGACTGGCACCTGCATAATTTTTTGGGGAGAAAAAAATGGGCGCGGCCGCTTCTGCGTCTTGCAGAATGTATCGATCGTTTCGAGGTTCGCCGCCTGGATGGTTTCTTCTGCAGGGCAGGTTCGGCGGCGGAACGCCTCAGGATGTGGGGTGTTGACAAAGAATTGATACGCGTAGTCCATGATGCCCCTGATCCGACAGCATTCTTTCCGCGCCCCGCGGATTCCCTTCGTCAGCAATGCGGGTTCAACCCTGATGACATTGTACTATGCTATCATGGTGTAATGCACCAAGGTAAGGGACTGGATAGGTTGCTCGAGTGGATCGCCGACCTGCTTCGGGAAGGCCATAAATTGAAACTGGTGTTGATCGGAGATGGACCGGAGCGTCAGCGGCTTCAGATGCGGGCTTCTGCTCTGGGAATTGATAAACACGTCATGTTCACCGGTTGGCTGCGGACTATCAAAGAAGTGGGTGATTATTGCAATGCTGCCGATATATGTGTTGTAATGCGCACTGCCACGGAAGCCAATGATCGAGTTGTGCCCGGCGCTTTGCTGCACTGTATGGCGTGCCGCAAAGTTGTGATTGCACCGCGTTTAAGCGGCGTTGCGGAAGTCATCACTGATGGGGTAAATGGCTTCCTGTTTGCACCGGCTAACGGGGAAGATTTCAAACAGCTTATGCGCCGTCTGCTGGCCTCACGGTCACAATGGGAAAGAGTAGCGGAACAGGCGTATCGAGATGTTCAACAGCACTATTCGGTTGATGCAACTGCTGCTAAATATGCTAGTGCCATCATGCATTTTGCACAATACAAGCGCCTCGGTGGAGGTGGATTATGATACAGACGGAGTCGTCATATGATACGAGATGATAAAAACATCTTCTTTGATCTAGAATCGCTGGCATCCATCGGGAAAAACGTGATCATCGGAAAAACCGTACGTATACGGAAGCCAGAACGAGTAAGCATCGGCGACGGGTCTATTATCGACGATTTTACTTATGTCTCCTGTGGTCTAACAGTCGGCAAATACACCCATATTGGTGCCGGAGCAGTAATTATTGGTGGGAATGCCCACGTCTCGATAGGCAATTTTGTTAATATCGCGCCCGGCTGCAGAATAGTAGCCGCTTCCAATGATTTCACCGGTGGGGGGCTGGTGGGGCCGGCTATACCTTCTCATGTCGCTTCGGAAGCGATAGTAGCGGATATCAAGATTGCAGACCATGTGTTGCTGGGGGTAGGAACGGTGGTGTTGCCCGGTTGTGAGCTCCCGGAAGGAGTTGCTACCGGTGCAATGACTCTTGTTACACCACGAATTCAGCTGGAACCTTGGACACTGTACGTGGGAATACCTGCGCGTCCCATTAGAAAGCGAGAATCAAAGCACATACTTGAGGCAGCTGCGCGATTGGATGGGAGCCCTGATACGTAGGCGTAGTTTCGGATTACATTCTTATGCAGACTGATCTTTCTGCGGAAGGACCCGGGAAAACTACATGATTATCTCGCGGACACCATTTCGTATCAGCTTCTTCGGCGGCGGCACCGACTTCCCCGATTTTTACCGCCGCCACGGCGGCGCCGTGCTGCTGGCCACCATGGACAAGTACTGCTACCTCTCGGTACACGAACTGAGTCCTTTCTTCCGCTATCGCTTCCGCGCCAGCTACGCCCGCACCGAGCTGGTCAATGATCCCGGCGACTTCCAGCATCCCCTCATCCGGGAATGCCTCCTCATGCTGGGAATCGAAACCGGTGTGGAAATCGTCCACATAGCAGACTTGCCCGGTCGGACGGGGCTCGGCACCTCTTCGTCGTTCACTGTGGGACTGCTCAACTCCCTTCACCGGTTCCGGGGCGAGAGCGTGGGACCCGAGCAACTCGCCCGCGAAGCGATTGTCGTCGAAAGGGAGCGGGTAGGAGATGCCGGCGGACACCAGGACCAGTACGCCGCCGCCTTCGGCGGGTTCCTGCGCATAGATTTCCACCGCGACGGCCGGGTGGCGGTGAGGCCGGCGCCCGTGGCCCATGATACCACCGCCGAGCTGGCGGAACGCCTGCTGCTGTTCTACCTCGGCACCGAGCAGTCCGCTCAGGACATCCTGCGCCGCCAGACCGCATCGGTCTCCCGCAACGAGGAAACCCTCCGGCGCATGCTGCAGATGGTGGACACCGCCGAAGGCCTGCTGCGGCGCGGCGATCTGGACGGGTTCGGCGACCTGCTGCACGAGACCTGGACCGCCAAGAAGGGCCTCGCCGCCGGGATCACCAACCCCGCCATAGACGAAGCCTACGAAGAGGCCCGCGCCGCCGGGGCCCGCGGCGGGAAGATCCTGGGTGCCGGCGGACGCGGCTTTCTGCTGCTCTACGCGCGGCCGGAAGACCGCGAACGCGTCCGCAGCCGCCTGAACCGCCTGCTGGAAGTGGATTTTTCCTTCTCCTATTCCGGCAGCCGGATCATCTTCAATACCGACTCCGCTGGACGGCACTGATGCAAACCATGCCCCCGGCCTGCATTCTCGCCGGCGGGTTGGGAACCCGCCTCCGCACCCTCTACCCGGATCGCCCCAAGGCCCTGGTTCCGCTCGGCGGCCGCCCGTTCATCGAATGGCAGGTATCGTGGCTCGCCCGTTACGGTATCACCCGGATCCACATTGCAGCCGGCTATCTGGGAGAACAACTCAGGCAGTGGGCGCAGAACGCGGCCCCGGCCCGCGACCTCCACCTTACCGTGAGTGTGGAGCCGGAACCGCTGGGGACCGCAGGCGGCCTCGCCTACGCCGTGAGCGAGGCGCTGGGGCGGCCGCGCCGGATCATGGTGCTCAACGGCGATACCCTGCTGCCGGCCGCGGACCTGCGCCGGCTCGCGGAGATCGCCTGCCCGGAAGGCGGAGCGGTGATGGCGGTGGTGGAAGTTCCCGACGCCGCCCGCTTCGGCACTGTGGAGATGGACGCCGCCGGACGCATCAGCGGGTTCCGGGAGAAGGGGGCCGCCGGCCCGGGTCCGGTCAACGGCGGAGTGTACCTGCTCGACGGCGGAGTGCTCTCCCGGATACCGCGATCGGGACCGTCTTCCCTGGAGCACGACATCTTTCCCCGGCTGGCGGAGGCGGGCCTACTGCTCGCCTGGACCGCTCCCCCGCCCCTGCTGGATATCGGCACCCCGGAAGGGCTACGGAACACCGGAGAGTATCTGCGGCAGGAGGGGGGTCGGCTGCACTTGGATTCGTTCCACTGACAGTCACGGGGCCTTTGGAGTTGAGGATCGCGAGTGGAGTCGTCTGAACTGTATACGCGACGAACCGGAAGCCACAATACGCGTATGGTGAAGCCGAGGTTTTGCCTGCGTCCGGGAGCTCTTCCGGGCACGACCCCGACGATGTACGAGTTTCGTACCGGCCGGAAAAAGGCGCGGTAGGGCTTGTCCATTCGTCCCCGGAGGCATGAGAGAGCCCTCACCCGTCATGAAATCCCACGTCTACCTGTCTCGATCACTCTTTGCGTGTTGCGTGAGAATTACTTTTGACAACTTGGGCTACGTTCATAAGTATTACTCCCGAGGTACGAGGTATACCCAAGGGGAGAGCAGATAGAAGGCGAGTGCGGGTGGTGGAATTCGTAGGTCTTCCTTAGTTTTCAGAGGAGCAGATAACTGCTCAAGCGGTGGATTGCCTTCTTCTGTGAGACTCGGGCCGGCCGGAGACACAAGGCCGACTGGGACTGAGAATAAAGCGTGTCACAGTCGTTATAGTAAATGTGGTGTGACGTATGCAGCGAGAACGCAAAGGACAGAGTCCCTTTTACCCGGGCCAACCGGTACCCGTTGAACTATTTGTAGGCAGGAAAGGGGAGGTGGCCCGCCTCATGAGAGCCGCTGATCAGGTGGCAAACGGAAAGCCGCAGGCGGTATTCGTTACGGGTGAGTATGGGATCGGGAAAAGTTCCCTCGCCAAGTTTGTACGCGTTCTTTCGGAGCAGGATCCCGGACTATTAGGTTTTCATGTCATGCTGGGCGAAGCCGACACCCTTGAAGATGCCGCAGTACGAACGGTTCAAACGGTTGCTGAGTCCCACGCTACGCGTCCCTCTGTAGGCGATTCAATACGTGATTTTCTTGCGAAGTACATTGGTGAGCAGGAGTTTTTCGGCGTTCGGATCCGCCTGGATCAACTCCGAAGGGATGCACCCGAAATATCGCGGGGCTACTTGCCTTTCTTGAGAAGTCTGTATCGGCGGGCGTGTAGGGAATATCGGGGCCTTCTGCTGGTGTTGGACGAAATCAACGGTCTGGCGGGGAAAGACTTTTTTGCTCGCTTCCTCAAGAACCTTGTAGACGAAAATGCGTTAAGTGACAAACCCTTACCGTTGCTTCTGATCGTTTGCGGAACAGAGGAAAGACTGCGAGATATCATCACTAGGCACCGGCCTGTTGAGCGTATTTTCGAGATAGCCAACATCAAAACGATGACGGAAGAGGAGTCGAAGGAGTTCTTCACCAGGGCGTTTGACCGCGTTGATATGAGCATTGAACCAGAAGCTCTGCGCTTACTTACGCATTACTCCGGAGGACTACCGAAACTGATGCATTTGGTCGGAGACGCTGCTTTCTGGATCGCTGAGGGAGACACAGTGACCAAGGATGTAGCGGTAAACGCCGTATTGGCTGCGGCAGAAGACGTCGGGAGGAAATTTGTTGAACAGCAGGTGTACCGCGCGATCCGTAGCGAGGCCTATAGAAATATATTGAGAAAATTGGCAAGACACGATTTTGACCTGTCCTTCAAGAAAAGTGAGATCGAGAAAGGATTGACTCAGGACGAGCGGCGCAAACTTGATAACTTCTTGCAACGAATGAAGAGACTGGGTGTTCTCGTGTCCGGGGAAGAACGCGGTGAATATGTTTTCCGCGATCGTTTGACGCGTCTCTACATGCGCATGGAGGCGATGAGCGAGGCCCGCCGCTTAACTTGAGCATACACATGATGAGCGGGTCGGTTCTTGAATTTCGGTATCCGGTGCCGATCTGACATCGGCTACTACATTTCATTCCCGATCAACGAACAACCATCAACCACCTACCGAATGTACCAGCGCGTGTTGTACTCGCACAATGTTGCGCGTTACTGCTGCCGACATAACATCGGCTTGTACTTTTTTGCCGATTTAACATCGGCGGCTACAACCGAAGGTCAGCAGTCGGTGGTCAGAGGTCGGGGCGA
>QNAJ01000096.1 GCA_003641465.1 Verrucomicrobiota bacterium
AAAACGGTTATTCCGCCAGGAAGGACGCCCCGGCCGCGGACGGCTGAAAAACGCGCAATACCTCGTCCGCGGTGCGGTAACTGACTTCACAGTCACCGGTGATACATCTGGGTGGTTCAGCTCCCCGCAAGCAGGTATCCGGGGCCGTGGGACACGTGCCCGTGTTACCCTCCTCATGCACGCTGTTGACATAGAAACCGGGGAAATCGTCGCCTCTGTGAGAAGCGAAGCATCTGCATCCACGGGGTGGTTCGGGGCGGCAGTCAACTACAAGAGGCTCTCCTTCGGAGGCGAGACCTTCTTTCGGACACCCCTGGGACGCGCCACGGCTGCGGCCGTTCGCCGGGGAGTGGCGCGTCTGCTGGCAAAGCTTCCCCGCAAGTATTGGCTGCCGATGGTTGCGGAAAGCGGCCCGCAACTGGTCATCATCAATGGCGGCGCTAATGCGGGAATCCGCAGCGGGGACGAATTTCTCGTCCGGGAAACGGGGCGCATGGTAACCGACCCGATTACCGGTGAAATCATCGAAAACATTCCGGGCCGTGTAGTGGGGAAAGTGCGGGTTATGGAGGTGCTGCCCGCTTCCGCCCATGCACGGCTGATCCGCGGCTACGCCTGCCGCGGCTTTTTTCTTGAACCCTGCAAGCCGGAAACGCTAGCAAAATGAACAATCGGACGGTCAGTAATGGGAGGAAGGATGCGAACAATAAGGATTGAAAAACTCAGTGAAGAGGAATTGCGGCGGCGTGGAGTATATGACTGGCCCATCTGGACATGTGGTGTGTCCCGCTTCGACTGGCACTACGATACTGCTGAAGAATGCTACATCCTGGAAGGTCACGTTATTGTCGAAACCGACCAGGGGTCTGTGGAGATTGGCAAGGGCGACTTCGTGACTTTCCCGCAAGGCCTAAGTTGCACATGGGACGTCAAGGAGCCTGTCCGCAAGCATTACAACTTTCCATGATCGCACTGGTTGAAGGTACCTTGCTGGACAAATCGCCCACCCGGGTGATTCTTCTCAATTCCGGCGTTGGATACGAGATCTTCATTCCTCTAAGCACTTACGAAAAGCTGCCCCGTTCGGGGGAAAGGTGCCGCCTGCTGATATACGACTTCGTACGCGAAGACACCCACACGCTGTACGGATTCTGGACCGAGGACGAAAAGAGTCTTTTCGCGCGGCTGCTGTCCATCAGCGGGGTAGGTCCCCGTCTGGCCCTGGCAGCTCTCAGCGGCCTGAGCCCCGGCCAAATAAAAGAGGCCGTGATCTGCGGAGATGTGGAACGCCTCTGCCGCATTTCGGGAATCGGGCGCAAGACGGCGGAGCGGATCGTTCTCGAGCTGAAAGACAAGCTGACCGAGGCGGAGCTGCTGGAAAGCAGCAGTACGGCACCAGCAGCAATCGAGTCGGACCAGCGCGCCCGCGATGCCGTGGCGGCACTGGTGGCACTGGGCTATCGGCAGGGGGAAGCCCGCCGTATGATCAGTGCGGTAGTGGGCAGTATAGCAACGCACGCAACTGTAGAGGATATCGTCCGCCGCGCCCTGGTTGCCCGCAAGTAGCCCGGCAACTTGCATATCGCGCTTCCACAGCTTATAAGTCTTCGGGCGGATGAAATCATCGCGATGAGCCGGGGCAATGGGCGAAAGATTCATCACAGACACGCTGAACCGTGAAGACACGGATTTCGACGTCACCCTGCGGCCGGCCAGTTTCGGCGATTTCATCGGTCAGACCAAGATTCGGGAGCGTCTCGAGCTCTTTGTCGAAGCCGCCCGGCAGCGAGGAGAAGCGTTGAACCACGTACTGCTTTCCGGTCCCCCCGGACTTGGCAAGACCACCCTGGCATACATCCTGGCCAATGCCATGGGCGTGAACATACGTGCTACGTCAGGGCCCGTCCTGGACAAGCCCGGCGATCTGGCCGGGATCCTCACCAACCTGGAAGAAAGGGATATCCTTTTCATAGATGAAATCCACCGCCTGAACCGCAGTGTCGAGGAATACCTGTACTCTGCCATGGAAGAATTCGTGATAGATATCGTTATTGATCAGGGGCCCAATGCCCGTTCCCTGAGACTCAACCTGCCGCGTTTCACCCTGGTGGGAGCCACCACGCGCAGCGGCCTTCTTTCCGCGCCATTACGGTCGCGCTTCGGCATGTCCAGCCGGTTGGATTACTATGATCCGGAGTCACTGGCGCGGATTATCGTCCGGTCTGCAGGCATACTTGAAGTAGAGATAGATGAGGAAGGTGCGCAGGAGATCGCAAGAAGGTCCCGGGGCACTCCCCGCATAGCGAACAACCTGTTGCGATGGGTGCGGGACTTCGCCCAAGTAAGGGCGGACGGCCGAATAGATGCTCGCGTGGCCCGTGATGCGCTGGCAATGCTGGACATTGATGAGCACGGTCTGGACGAGATGGACCAGCGGATTCTGGAAGCGGTCATCGTCAAATTCGGCGGCGGCCCTGTAGGGATAAACTCCCTCGCAGTAGCAGTGGGGGAAGAGGCCGGAACCCTGGAAGAAGTCTACGAGCCCTATCTGATACAGGAAGGCTTTCTCAAGCGGACTCCCCAAGGGAGAGTGGCAACCGACCGCGCCTGGAGGCTGCTGGGGCTTTCTCCGCCGGGCGATCAACCGCGCCTTTTCTGAGTGCTCTGTCTTTTCCCGCAGTGACTACTCGTTGTGATCTTCAAAGATTTTGCACTCAATCCCCACTATGTCATATCCATCCTGCACGAATCGGTAATCGTCTTGCGCCTCCTGGTCATCATTCCCCGGACAGGAAAAAACATTACGGCGTTTGATATACTTGGGGCTTCCATCCAGCGGAACCAGTTTGTCCCGGACCGCCGCCAAGTCGGGAAAGGTGCTTATGGTGCACCGCTTATTGTACTCCAGACAGTATATATTCATCTGTTCAAAAATCAGGTTCTGGTTACGCTTACAAAGCTCTTTGACCGTTCGGTTCTTGGCGGCGGTCCAGGTAGGAATGGCAATCAACGCCATGATACCGATGATCGTAGTGACGATCATCACCTCCAGGAGCGTCCATCCGCCCCTCTGGCCCTGCCCTTTCATTGTTCTAGCAGTGATTTTCCGCTCGCCGCAGGTTATTTCGCAGCAATTTCCGTTCCATGGCCACGCTTTTTGCTTGACACACAGCCCGTAGCTTCCTAATCCGAGTTTGTGGCGGCATGATGTGATATTCGCCCACTCAAGTCGGAAGTCCCGGCGTACGCTCAGCTACCTTTTTGCAAGATTGAAAAAGAAAATCCTGCGCCCGCGAGAGGCTGCGTAATACCAAAGGTAAAATCGGTAATACACCATCAGCAACCTTTCCAAGGTAGGCTCCCCGACCGGTCAACATGGCTCCATTGGCAATATTCATCAAAATGAGGAGCCCTGCAGGATCATGGCTGCCACAAAGGAGATCCTCAGCACGTTGTCTCGGCAGCAACAGGATGTTGCGATTGTGTGTCCGGGCGTACCCGCGGCCGCGTCCCTTCATATATCCTCTGGTGGTTCTCCACGCCCGCCAGTCGGAAAGGCCCTGTCCGATGAACGGGAACCTCAAACCGTCGGCCATCTTCCGGCAGACGGAAATGATACATACGCTCATACTCCGCAACCGAAAGTTCGGTTCTCTCCCGCAGCTGCCGAAGATGTTCTTCCCGGTGGAGAAACTCGCGGTACCCGGCCGTGAGAAGACCACTGAAGAATATTCCCAGGCAGCCCGAGCCGTACGCGAACATTCCTATTCTACCGGAAGCGGGTAACTCCTCGTTCTCCAGAAGTGAGCATAGGGCTATATACAGAGACGCGGTGTAGGTGTTGCCGATCTCGCGGTTGTAGACCAGACCCGCGTCAATATGCCGGCCCATTTCCTCGCGCGCAGCATGTTTGCCCGTCGCGGTTACAACCAGATGCGCATGCGCCTTCTCTGCCATACGCGTGAAAGGCAGGTGATAGCAGAAACGCTGGTGATCGGCGAAAGCCCGTCCAGTGGCCGCATGATACCTCTTCCAGGCTTCACACAGGGAGCGGATATACACCTTGATGGAGTATTTCCCGTCCACCAAGGCCTCGCGCCGGTAGTTCGGCCGCCAGAAATCCATCACATCCTCGGTATGCGCGCCGTGTCCCTCTTCGAGGCTCATAATCCGCGGCTGCCGGGAAACTACCAGGGCCACTGCCCCCGCTCCCTGCGTAGGCTCCCCGGGGCTCCCCAGCTCATAGCGGGCGACATCCGCGGCCACCACCAGTACCTTGCGATCCATTCCGCTGGCCACCAGGGCCCGGGCCGCCAGCAAGGCTACGGTGCTGCTTGCACAGGCCTGTTTGAATTCGACCGTCTTGCATGCCGACGGCAGACCAAGTAGGCGATGCACATAGATCGCGGCAGCCTTGGATTGGTCAACCCCCGACTCGGTGGCAAAGAACACCGAATCTATCTCAGATTCATCCACATCCCGCAGGGCCAGATGGGCGGCACTGGCTCCCATGGTCACCACGTCCTCATCGGGGGGTGCCACGCACATCTTGTGCTGCCCCAACCCGTGCACATACTTGTCCGGATCAGCTCCGCGGGCTGCTGCCAGACGGCGCATGTCCACGAAGTAACGCGGTACGTAGAACCCCACAGATTCAATACCTACAGCTTCTGCGCTCATGCGGTTCCTCCTTCCCCGCTCCTGGAAACATGTGCCGCGCCTATTATGGGTGTTCCGGCCGCCTTTTCCTGCCTCTGCTTCGCCTGCACGGTCACCTCCAGTGCGTGGCGGACCGTTTCCTCAAGTGAGTGCAGGTACTCTACAAATGCATCGCGGCCCTGCTCGGTCGCCCATATCGTTGTGCGTGGTCGGCTTCCGACAAAGGACTTCCGCAACCTGACTACGCCCGCCTGCTGGAGGGTCTGCAGATGCCGGTTCAGATTGCCATCGGTGAGAGAACAAGCCTTTCTCAGCTCGGAGAAGGAAAGCCCCTCCGGTGATCCGCACAGTACTGTCATGATCCCCAGCCGACTGGGCTCATGGAACAACCGGTCGAGCCCGGATCCATTTTTCCTGTCTTCATTCCCCCTCATCGGCCGCAACGACCGCCGCCTCCCTGCGCTCCAGGAGCAGGTAGCGACGCTCATCAAAATGGAGGATCAGCCCGCTGGCGACTTCGCCGGCACAGAAGACCAGACCCGCCGGCAGCGGATTGAGGAAACCGCCATCCGGAAGGAACCACCACACCATTCCACAGATAACGTAAAAGACCCCCACCCAGGCGGTAGCTCCCGGCAGGACGTAGCGCGACGCCAGGTTGGAGAGTCCGAACATGCACATCCAGACACCGAAAAGGCAGTCATGCTGCGCCCGAAGTATCAGAGCCGCGGTAAGGGCCCCCCCCACCAGCAGCGGTGGAATGGTATCCATGAGCGGCCGCAAGCTACGGATATCACGCCGGACGCGCGGATCAAAGAGGAACCAGTAAAGCACTGCTCCTCCGTTGAGCAGGAGGGCCACCACCAGAACGATACCCCATCCGAACAGATGCGAACGGGTGGTATGAGGGAAGGCGATCTGCATGATGAAGGCCATTACCAGCGCAAAGATTCCTGCGCCCACCCGTGCCCGGCCCGAGAAGCCGCGGAATCGCTGCCGGTCCATCACAGTGCGCTGAATCTGCCGGATGCTGTCGAGTGCCTCCCGCAGTTGCTCTGGTATCATTGAGCACCTCCGCTGAAGTTCATCCTTTCCTCGCTCCAGAAGAGTACTTTGCCATACAAAGTTCCTGCCTGCAAGCACCTTCCCGGCTTAATGCGCTCAAATCCACCACCGCAGTCCTCACACGGAGACCACCGCCGCGCTCCGCGCTCAGCCCTGAGCAGCACTCCACCGCACAAACCTGCAATGTAGCAGAATGTGACACATTGTTTCAGAAAGACACAAGCGCACTTTCTTCCTCGAACTTAACCTTCTCAACCGCAATATCTTATGCACTCTGGCTTTCTGGCATGCAACTAGCATAGTAAGCGTTTGCGAACAGATGAAAGCGCATGCCACAGAACAATACTTCGCAACAAGGTGGTATCTGCCTGTAATGGCAGCCACAGCGCTGCTGCTGTGGATGCTCCCG
>QNAJ01000097.1 GCA_003641465.1 Verrucomicrobiota bacterium
GCCGGCAGAGCGACCTTGAGGCGGTAGTATTCTCGGGGGATATTCTGGATATCGGCGGTAAATATCATTTCACCACCCGTCCCGGGAACAGATTGCCAGCCGGCGACCGCATTCCATGTGGAGGTAGAGTCGGGGCGTGACTCAAGCGTATAGACGCGGCCGGTGGAGGAATTCCACTTCAGGATGACATGTGTGGCGACACGATCAACGGGGCGGAAGAGCAGACAGACGGTGTCATCGTTCGGGTCAGTGTCGGTGTAGAACTCGCTGCGGTTGGAATAGCCGTCGCCGTCGGCATCGGGGTCGCCGTCCGAAGGATCGGTGGGATCCAGAGCGTAGGAATACTCCCACCCGTCGAACATGTGGTCTCCGTCGGTATCGGATTGTATGGGGCTGCAGTTCAGGTTGGTTTCGGTGCGGTTATCCAGGCCGTCGGCGTCGTAATCTCCGTTGCTGCTCAGGAGGACAATATCATCCTGGATGGCCTCGCTCGGGTTTCCGTAGCCGTCCACCGCCCACACATAGAGGAAGGTGATATCGTCTGAGGCCGAAGAGGTTACCGTGACGGAGGTGCCGGTGGTCCACTGACCTCCCGGGGCACCGTAGCTGTATTGGGTGGCGCAATAGTAGCGGGTGACGTCTGAGGCGGCGTCGGTGAATCCTCCCCAGGCCGCATCCAGCACCGGGGAGAAAGTGTAGTCGGCATCCTGCTCCAGACTGACCCAGGCAGCCTGCGAGGCCGGCCCCTGATTGTCAACCACCAGGGGGAAGGCGGTGACGGCTATGGAGCTTACGTAGCCGTCGAAGGATCGTACCCGGAAGGCGAGATCGGTGACGGTTCGGCCGGCAAGATTGACGCCGGTCAGGGCGGCCTGGGTATCCCAGATTGCCCGGATGGTGTTGGGCTGCAGGTATCCGGTTTCGCCGGTGCAGGAAATCCCGGCCACCTGCATGACGGAGGTACGCTGGGCCAGCCCGGCTGGAAGGGATCCGGTGACGGACACAATGCTTGCCAGGTGCCAGGTGACCAGGTTGGTGCTGAATTCCAGGCAGAGTCCGCACACGTCCCCGTTCGCGTCGGCCACACGGGCGGTGATTGCTGCCAGGCCGTCCCCGTTGGTTGAGATCTGGGCATAACCTACCCAGGAGACCGTGGGTGCCCGGGTATGGAAGACCCGGGTCTGATCCCAGGCCACTGTGGGCCGGTCATAAAGGTCGTTCTGAGCGCCCACTATCCAGTAGGCCTGGTAGAGGCGATCACCGAGATAGTGAGGGGCGCGCAGGAGCCCGTTACTGACTTCGACCGGGACGGGCTCACCGCTCTGATCGAGGAAGCTCAGCTCGTACTGGTTTTCGCCCAGGGCGATTCCGATTCTGAGCTGGTTGGTGGCGTTCAGGTAAGCGGAAAGATTGTGGATGGTTCCCGCGAAGCGCTCGGTGCCTAGGTTGGTAGGGGAGTCGGTTTTGGTGTAGAAGCGGAACGTAATCAGATCAGCTTCCTGATCGTAGTAACCGTAGAGACCGCAGGAATTGGTCACCCACCAGGGGTTATCTCTTTCGGAGCAGATGCCCAACAGTGTCTCGCCGTCGTAGCCGTCCTTGGTGTGGGAGAGAGCGATGGTGCTGAGTGTGGCGGAGAAGACGTACCAGCCGTTGGTGTCGTTCCAGGAAATCGGATTGGTGGTGGCATATGCGCTGGTCTGGTAGTAGCTGGTTCCGGGTGTGACCCAGAACTGTCCGTTGCTTTCAGCGAAGGCAGCGAAATCCCAGTCGCCGACCCGGGTCCAAATGTTGCTCATCTCGGTATCATCGAAGAGATCGTAGACGCAGGTGGTGTGAGGTTGCGGCGGGGTGTTGGTGGAAGGCGGAGCATCCTGCGAGGAAAGACTGAGTTTATCGAAGTAGACCGATCCGTACTGGCTGGGGCTGGAAGAGAGCAGGCAGACGATGCAGCCGGAAGCCACATTGATCGGCGGGACCGAGGAAACCTGGTATTTGAGCCACACATCATACTGGGTCTCCGGCAGATAATGTGCGGACTCGGCATAGCCGATGAGCTGACCCGAAGAATCGTACCATTCAAGTGCCAGGGCCGCATAGGTCTGGTCACCGCCGAAAGGTTCACCACTTTCGGACATGATATATCCCGACAGGAGGTATTCCCGGGCCGGATCGGCCTGGATGCCCTGAACCAGTTTCTGGCTGCCATCGCCGCTGTCGGATTTCCACAGCTTCAGCGACTGGTTGAGATGCAGCGCCGGGGATGCTTTGATTGCTCCCGCATATTCCGAGCCGAGTGGATACCAGCAGGGGACATTGGTGAGGAATCCCGGCGGCCCGTCTTCAAAGCTGAGATTTCCTGCCAGGATGACCTCGGCACTATCGAACTCGAGTCGCAGGGTGACAATCCGATTTCCGGCGTAGCGGAACTTCCGGCCGGCCGGCCAAGTAGTCCAGGTGGCCGGGGTTCCCCGGCTTCCGCTGGCGGCGCGGACTGATGCATAGTCGGTTTCGCTATAGGCCACCGCCGGCAGGGTGGCGCGGTCATAGTCGGTCTGGTCGAAGCTGAAATCGAGCAACAGGTTGCTTTCGCCGCCGATAGAGAGTGGAGTGTCGAGTGGTATGGCAAGCCATCCGGAAAAGTTGCTGGGGACGGTGATGGTTCCCGAATAGATCTGCTGCCAGCCGTCATTGATGAAAGAGTTGGGCAGTGCGTTGATCGCGGTTTCCTGAGCCCGAATGACATAGTTCTGGAGGGAAATCGCCGGGGGGCTGAAGATGTAGACATAAAGCTGGGTGACGGTACCGGCGCGGCCGATGTCGTCGGCCTGGTAGAGAACCATGGTACGGTGCTTGGGATAGCGGGCGTCGAGGGGTGAGGGCCAGTTGAGGGATGCATCCACCGTTCCGACTTGAACCTGCTTTTCCTGCGGCTCGCCGTCGGTCTCGACCCCGGCGGTGGAAGGCAGACGAGCTTCACTCCGGACCCGGCATTCCTCCCAGCGCACGATACCGCGTCCGTCCTGGTTATTTGCCCCGGCGAGCTGATAGCGGCACTCATAGAGGGTCGCACCCAGGTGGTGAGTTCCGGTAGGGGAGCCGGAAAGCACCGACCATACCACCGGATTGCCGCCGCAGAGAGCTTCTACCTGGTACTGGTAATAGGTGAGTGTGAAGACCAGCTCACACCCGCTGTTCAACACGGCGGCGGCATTGGAGATCACCGCGGCGAAACGGACATCTCCGACTGACCCGGGGGCATTGGTCTTGGTAATGAATTCGAGAAGCAGGGTATCGGCGGTCTGGTCGAACCCGGCCCGCAGGTAAGCCGCGTTGGTGGCCTGGTATACGCTGGCCTGTGGGCCGGCACCGGAGAGGATGCCCTGGATGGCGTAGATGTCCTGATCACCGGCGGTGGAGCTGCGTACGACGGTCAAGGTCGAGAGGACCGCGGCAAAGGAGTAGCTCAGACCGTCGTCGTCCCAGTGAACCGGACGGACCGCGTTGCAGCCACTCACGGCGTCATCGGTGTCTGCCGGCTGTATTTCGACAACTCCGCCGGTCTCCGTGACTCCGTTTCCGCTGTCGTTGAATCGATACCAGAGCGAAGTCGATAAGGCGCCGTCCTCGAAGTCATCGAAGAGGATGTTTCCGACAAGCGAAGTAAAGCTGAAGCCGGCCAGAATCAATTCCTGCGTTGTGGCGGGAGGTCGGGCATTGTAAGGCCAGAAGGAAATGTTTATCCATTCGCTGGTATCGCCGGGAACATCGTCTCCCTCGTAGGTCCAGTCAGCCAGAACTGCTGCGCTGCCCGGCGGTTGACAGGAATGTCCGTACCAGAGGCGGTAATGCACGCGGCGCGGTGTCCAGGAAAATTCCACCGTCAGCAATTGCGAGGTGAAAGAGGCGGGAAATTGGGCCAGGTGGCCCGGCTGGTATGCCGGCTGGACCGCGAACTGGATGTTGGTCTCGGGCGCCTCAAAGGCTCGACTGATATGGACATCCAGTTCGTGCGCGGCATCGAACTCGGTACGGAAGGTGGAAGCGACGTTGGTATCCAGCAGATCGGGATTGGTTTCGAGATACCACTGATAGCGGCCGAATCCGGGACTGGTCACTGAATTGATTCCTGCCGCATACCAGATGCTGTCGCGTGCAGTGATCTGCAGGTGGAGACGATTGCTGAAATCCAGCCAGACATTTGCCGCATTCCAGTAGTTTCCCCCCGCGTCGCCATAAGAGTCCTGGACATTCCAGGTCCAGCCCGACCAGTAGATCTGCCGGGCGGCGAATACCGGCCGGTCGCTGATCTGCTGGAGCAGGTAGGTCTGGTCTGCGCTGGTCAGCCAAACGTCAACGGTGGCGCCGGGTGTCTCCAGCCAGCGGAAAGTGGCCAGGGTCTCTGGGGGCAGCGGATAGGAAAACGACTGCCCGTCCCAGCGGATGACGAAATTCCGCGTACTTGCGCTGTCGTTGTAGGCAATCACCACCAAGTTGCTGTCGGGATTGCGGAAGGCGGTGGAGCAGGGAGATTGGGATGATTCGTTCAGGCCGATGCGATAGGCGCCGGGTCGGACGAACTTAGCGATATGTCCCAATGCGTAATAGTCGGCATTACGGGTGATTTCTCCGCTGGAGGTGTCCAGGGTAAGGACGCCGGTGCAGTCAACGCAGCCCCCGGCTATCTTCGGCCCGTGGTTCTGGTCGAGAACGAGGTTCCACTTCAGGATGGAACTTCCCCAGTTGCGGGTCACGCCGATGAGCAGATTCAGGGCATCGTATTCAAGGATGGAGGCAAATCCGCCACTCCAGTCTCCTGCAGAGAGTTCGGTGAAGTGTACATCTTTATCCGGATGCTGATCATGGACGAGCGTTTGCGCCAGAACATCCCCGGCGTAGCCGTGAAAGGCTGATCCTGAGACATATGCACGGGCTTCGGAATCGTTGAGTACCTCAATGGCGTAGCCGTAATTATCCCAATTGTGATCGCAGATCCAGATTTCGGTATCCAGGCCGTTGCTCTGAAAACAGCTTCCCACCAGGGAAGCCAGGCGGATGGCCCCGGTAGGTGAGAGGTACATTCCGGGGTAGTCTCCCGGCTCGAAAAGGGGCTCATTCTGGAGGGTTACTGCATGAATGTGCAGTGAGTGATTGCTGTAGGCCTGAACGTATTTCAGAAAATAATGTGCGAGCGCCTCGTAGCAGTCCGTGCGCAGTCTGCCGCCGTAGAGATTGGTGGTGGTTTTCATCCAGGCCGGCGGACTCCAGGGAGAGCCTACGATGGCGATCTGTGGATTGATGGAAACTATCTCCTGAAGGGTGGGTATGATCCACAACTCGTCCCGCGAGACGTTGAAATTTGTCAGAGCGAAATCCGTTTCTCCGGGCGGCATGTCATCGTAGGTATAGTCTTCCAGGCGGAAATCGGAGGATCCCATGGGGTGGCGCAGCAATGTGAGGCCTATTCCTTGAGTCGGATCAAACAGCTCGGCGAGCAGGTTAGTCCGTTGCGACTCAGTCAGCTCGTTCTGGAGCAGCCAGGCGGATGATTCGGTAAGGGCCGCGCCGAATCCCAGCATGCGCTGGAAGGTCTGAGTGGGATAGATCTCGATAATGACCTCGCCCGCGGCGGCCTGGGGCGGTCTGGGGAGCAGCGTGAACGCGAGCCACAGCGCCGCTACGAGCTTTTCCCCCTGTCGGCGACTTTGCATATTGCGGGAGCGCTTCCAAAATTCAAACTACCCGGCTGAATAAGCGGTGTTTAGCGGACTCTGGGCATCTGCTTATGCGATTATCCGACCGCGTCCGACGTCGTCTGCGGGCGGGTCTTTACTTTGATCTCACCGAGCCGGCGGAGAGCCCCAAGGGGCGCTGGTTCCTTGTCATTGAGCCATTAGCTATTAGGGGACAGTTTCTTTGTGCTCTTTACGGCCTCCGCGAAAAAGTTCTCTTTTGAGGTGGCTTCATTTTTCGCCCAGTCGCGTCCGCGCGCTCCTACACGTATTTTCCGATAACCCAATGACCACTGACTTCTAAGCTAAGCGAGTAGTCTTGCTCCGTTAACTATTGACGAATTAACCATTAACGAATCCTCCCTTTGCGTCCTTTGCGAAGATTTAC
>QNAJ01000098.1 GCA_003641465.1 Verrucomicrobiota bacterium
ACCTGAATACGCGTGTTCATTTCCATGAAATAGAACTCGCGGCGGTCTTCATCATACAGGAACTCCACTGTGCCGGCATTCTGGTAGCCGATAGCTTCTGCGGCCCGTATGGCGGCCTTATGGATTTTCCTGCGCACCTCTGCCGGAAGTCTCGGTGAGGGAGCTTCTTCGACCAGTTTCTGGTGGCGGCGCTGGATGCTGCAGTCCCGCTCTCCGAGATGCAGGATATTCCCATGGCGATCAGCGATGATCTGCACTTCGATGTGACGCGCGTTCTCAACATAGCGCTCCAGGTACAGGTCCGGACGACCGAATGCCCTCTCCGCTTCTGCCGCCGCCGTCATGAAGGCTTGAGCAAGACTCACATCGTTGTGTGCGATCCGCATGCCTTTGCCTCCTCCACCTGCGGCAGCCTTCAGCAGAACGGGATAGCCTATCTCCCGGGCCACCCTGAGGGCCTCTTCTTTGGAACGTACGACTCCTTCGCTGCCCGGGGTCACGGGGATACCGGCCTTACGCATGGTTTCGCGTGCTATGGACTTATCCCCGGCCGCACGGATGTTCTCCGGGGACGGGCCGATGAAGGCTATCTGGCAGTTCTCACATATTTCGGCGAAGTGAGCATTTTCTGCCAGGAATCCATAACCCGGGTGGATTGCGTCAACGTCGGCCACTTCGGCGGCACTGATAATATTAGCTATCTTCAGATAGCTTTCGGAGGCGGCTGCCGGTCCGATGCAGATGGCTTCATCTGCCAGAAGAACATGTAAAGCCTCAGCATCCGCCTCTGAGAATACGGCAACCGTCTGAATACCCATCTCGCGGCATGCACGGATAATCCGTACCGCTATCTCGCCCCGATTGGCTATGAGAACGCGCTCGAACATCGCACCAGGACAATCCTTCAGCGTGGTTCCACCAGGAATAGAACCTGCCCGAACTCGACAGGAGTAGCATTTTCGACCAGAATCTTTCTGATGACCCCCTTTGTCTCGGCCTTTATTTCGTTCATCACCTTCATGGCTTCAATGATGCATACGACCGTATCTTCTTCCACCTCCTGTCCGACAGAAACGAAGGGATCGGCTTCAGGAGAGGGAGCGCGATAGAAGGTGCCGACCATGGGAGCCTTGATCGGAATCAAGTCGGCTTCTTCATCCTTCTTCTCAGCGGGGGCGGGTTGCGGCGGTGATGGTGGCGTTATTGCCGGCGTCGCGCTCGGCACAGGCATTGTCACAGCCGGGACGCTTTGGCCGCCCTCTTCGGCAGCTCTCCGCTTGAGGGATATCCGGAAGCCTTGATCCTCCATTTCGAATTCGGTGAGATCATTTTCTCTCATCAGCTCGATCAGTTTCCTTATATCCTTGATTTCCATAAGCCTGCCTCCTCCGGCCGAGCCGACCGCGTTGCTTTCCCGACTCCGGAGAGGATCCCGGCCCCTCTTCGTCCCAGAGGCCTCCCTCTCCACTTGCTCCGGACGTCAACAACGATCTCCGTATTTTCTGCGGCGCGGTATATTAAATCCCTGTTACGGATTACTCCGAGATTACCCCAAAGTAGACGTCGCGGTCACGTGCTTTTTGTCTTATGCCTCCAGGCACATGATAGCTGACCGATTGAACGAATATCAATCCCGGACACCGGCAGCAAGCCACGATCACGGCAGCAGCACATCTTCCACTGAGATTCGTTCATCCATATGACGATCCAGGAGACGCTCCAGCCTTTCCAGCCTGGAGACCCACCACAGCCATTGCCTACGCAGAGAGAAATTCTCCGCCGCATTCCCATTCTGCCGCAGACTGGCTTGGCGGAACGTTTCCGAAAGAAGGGCGACAATGTTTCTCCGCAGAATAGCCCTTTCCATGTCCGGCGCCCCCTCCCCCTCGCCACCGTCACGGCTCTCCAGTAAACGTGCTGCCTGTAAGAGCTCCTCGGCTGCACAGGCAATCAGCAGCGGGTCCTGGCTCCGGGCTGCACTGACCAGCAGCTCCTGGAGACGCGCGTCCGGTCTGGCTGCCGGTTTACCCCGCCCCTGATCCCACCGCAGGACCTGGCTCCGTGAGATAACAGTTTCGGGTAGCGCTTGCGGACGTTCAGTGAGCAGCAGCAAGGTACTATTGCCCGCCGGCTCTTCCAGCGTTTTGAGAAAGGCATTGGCGGCTTCCCGTGTCATCCGGTCAGCCTCAACCAGGATCACGATTTTGGCAGTTCCGAGATAAGGCTTCTTGCCGACAAAATCGATCACTTCGCGGATCTGAGACACCGTCAGCGCTGCACTTCTGCCGGTGGGCCCCACGACAAGAACGTCGGGATGGCTACGAGTGGAACATAGTCTACATGCACGGCATTCTCCGCAAGCAGATTGCGTTTCACAGAGTATGAGGGAGGCAATCGAGTGCGCGACTTCCAGGCCACTTTCCGGAGAGGCCACCAGAAGATATGCGTGGGCCAGACGATTGCTCTCCAGCGCACTCTTCAGACGTTCAAGCAGAGATGCTCGGTCCGCAGACATCCTGAACCAGCGCCCATACTTCCTCTGCAACAATGTCGCTATGTTTGGATGCATCTACAACTCGAATGCGTTCAGGATAAAGCCGTGCCAGTTCCAGGTATCCTTCCCGGATCCGCTCGTGGAACGGCAAATCCTCTCTCTCCAGGCGGTCCAACCCGGTGCCATTAAGGATGTGTCTCTCTTTCAGGCGGCGCAAACCTTCCTTCACGTCGATATCCAGTATGATTGTGAGATCCGGCGCGACCCCGTCGATCGCAAACCGGTTGATCCGCAGAATATCGTCCAATGAAAATCCGCGACCAAACCCCTGATAGGCAGTCGTAGAATCTGCGAAGCGGTCGGCGATCACCCACAGTCCCTTCTCGAGCTGTGGCAAGATTACTTTCCGCACAAGCTGCGCGCGGCTGGCTGCGAACAGTAGAACCTCCGCCTCAGGACACGGGGGTTCACCTGCACCATCAAACTGTAGTAAGGACCGGATGGCCTCCCCCAGCTTAGTGCCTCCAGGCTCCCTGGTATAGACGGCAGCGATTCCGTTTTCTCCCAGGCGTGCGACAAGGCGCTGTGCCTGTGTGGTCTTGCCCCCACCCTCGGGCCCTTCGAATGTGATGAACCTTCCGCGTGACGGCATCACTTCGCTCTCCGCAGGCGAGGCCCTTCCGGGGTATCCTGCACTATCCATCCCATCCTCAGTAAGCGGTCTCTGATCTTGTCCGCCTCCGCCCAATTCTTTTTCCTCCGCAGTCGTTCCCGCTCCTGCACCAGCGCGTGCACCTCTTGATCGGGATGCTCTTCCGATTCGACTTCAAGGAACCCCCAGACACGGTCCATTTTAGTCAAAAACGACTCCAGCAGAGCGGCGCCATCGGAGGTTATGGCATCCCTATCCAGTGCACGGTTCACGTCGCGCAGCAGATCAAACAGCGCAGCAAGCGCTGGGGCCACATTGAGATCGTCATCAAGTGCCTGGATGAACTTTTCTTCAGAGCGTGATACAAGGTGCTTGCTGGTGTCGTCAACACCGTGGCCCTTTCTGCGATAGACCAGTTCCCGCAGCCGTCGGCGCGTGTCGTCAATTCGTGCAAGGGCATTGCGCGCCGCATCGAGAGAAGAAAGGGTGAAGTTGAGACTCTGCCGATAGTGTGTGCCGATTAGAACAAAGCGTACTTCTCTGCCGGAATATCCTCGCTTAAGGAGATCCCGCAGTGTGAAGAAGTTACCCAGCGACTTCGACATTTTTTGACCTTCGACCACCAGATGTGCACAGTGAAGCCAGTAACGTACAAACGGTTTTCCGGTGGCTGCCTCACTCTGGGCGATTTCGTTCTCGTGGTGTGGGAATATGTTGTCTATCCCTCCGGTGTGAATATCGAAGGTCTCACCCAGATATTTCATGCTCATGGCCGAACATTCGATATGCCATCCCGGGCGTCCCCGGCCCCATGGGGACTCCCAGGAGACATCTCCATCCGCCTCATCCCATGCTTTCCAGAGAGCGAAGTCGGCTACATCCTGTTTGCCATATTCGTCATGAACGACTCTGGCTCCCGCCTTGAGACCCGACGTATCTACGCAGGAGAGCTTGCCGTATTGCGGAAAGGAGCTGATGTCGAAGTACACCGATCCATCCTCTGAAACGTACGCGTGCCCTTTTCGTATCAGCGTCTCAATCAACGCAATCATGTCACCGACGTGATCTGTCGCTGCAGGGTAAAATTCCGCGCGTTCAATACGTAGCGTATCGAGGTCCTCGAAAAACGCCTGCTTGTAACGGGCCGTGAACTCGTCCAGTGACACTCCTTCCCGGCGGGCACCCCGGATAGTCTTATCGTCAACGTCAGTCAGGTTCATGACCTGGATTACACGGTAACCTCTGAATTTCAGGTAACGACGAAGGAGATCTTCGAACACGTATGCCCGGAAGTTACCTATATGGGCGTAGTCATATACGGTCGGCCCGCATGTGTACATACGCACTTCGCCGGGTACAAGGGGCTCGAAATCCATAATTGTGCGGGTGAGCGTATTGAAAAAACGGATACCCATTCTCCCTCCTCTCCCGTCTCTGACGAGTGAGTGCTATTCGACCACCCGTACCTCAGATTGACCCTGCAAGCGGAAATCCTTGCGCCTGTATCCGGCCTTGTCAAACTTCATCTGCCGCTCCACCGCGTGGCTGCGACGGTCAACGGATAAGGTCGGGCAAAGATTTGCATTCCAGCAGACTATCTTGAGCCCCGGAATCCGCGTAGATCACCGTGATATTCCGCGTTCTACCCGTATGTGTAACATCCGGTGCCCTTTTCCCTGCCATCCCTCTGCGGGACGGAAGCCGGCTACCCATACGATCTCTCCGTCGGCTTCCAAAACGGGTACCCGCCTTCGCTCATCCCGCGGCAGTTTGTTATCCGTGAAGATATCCTGCAACTTTCGAGAGCCTCTCATGCCAGAGGGCCGTATCCGGTCACCCGGCTTCCATGACCGGACCACGAGCCGACAATGTCGGCATTTCTCCTCATTCAGATACACTTCGGCAGGGTATTCACCCACACGCCCACGCACTTCAGGCGGATGGTCACCCGGAAGGCTGACCCACTCCGCCCGGACAAGAAGATCAGCTTCCGGTATAGCCGTCTGGCCATCTATCTGCAGAAAATACCTGTAGGGTGCCGGCTCCCGCAGGCCTGACGGAAGAAGCGCAATGAAATCCGGCCCTCGCAAGGCGTACCAGCCTGTCCCGAGATCCACACGGGTCCCCGAACGCTGATGAATCAAATCCGCGATTCGTTGCACGTTGTGCCAATTCAGGGGTGCACCCTGTATTCTTAGGAAATGAACGATCACCCGGCGGCATGCGGCTTCGGGCAGGGCCCGCACAATCGAGAGAATCAAGCGCCCCTCGTGGTCTGTGCAGGACTGCAGCAGGTTAGTTACGATGGTCGCCAGCCACTTCTCCTCTTCGGCAATAATTCCCGCCAGACGCGCAATATTTTCTCTTGCCGCCGGATTGATGTGCCTTTCCATCCAAGGGATCAATTCAGCGCGGATGCGGTTCCGCGTGAACCTCGGGTCGCTGTTTGAACTGTCTTCAAGCCAGGTGTGCCCCATTGTCCGCAGGTAATTGCAAAGCTCGGCATGGCGGAACCCTAACAGAGGGCGCACAACTGGAATTCCACCAATGCGTACGACTGGGCGAATTCCGGCCAGTCCGAGTGGTCCGCAGCCCCGAACAAGGTGAAAGATGACGGTCTCAACGACATCATCCTCAGTGTGTCCCGTAGCGACAAAATCCGCCCTGATACTACGGGCAATCGAAACCAGCTCACGGTACCGGACCCTGCGGCCAGCCTCTTCAAGCGACTCACCGGGGCCGCGTTCGCCTTCCACATCTACCTTCGCGACACTCAACGGTATCCCCATCTGGCCGCAGAGTCGGGCGACAAAATCAGCATCACGATCCGCCTCCGCGCCGCGCAGCCCGTGGTGAATGTGAGCGGCATACGG
>QNAJ01000099.1 GCA_003641465.1 Verrucomicrobiota bacterium
CGAAAAGCCGGCAGCCGTGTTTCTCGCAGGCTTCGATCATGCGGTCGCAGTCGGCCACAGACAGGGCCATGGGCTTCTCCACGATGATATGCCTGCCGTACCGCGACAGATCCACCACGTGATCGGCATGGTAACCGGTGGGCGTAGTGACATCCACCACATCTATTTCGGGGTGTCGCCTCATCATCTCGTGGTAGTCAACATAGTACGGCACACCATATTCCTCGGCCTTGGCGCGCGCTTTCTCTTCCACGCAGTCACATACGGCCGTCAGCTCCGCCGGTATTGAGCCCGAGGTAATGGCCGCAAGGTGCTTGCCGGAAACCCGACCACAGCCCACAACCGCGAATTTCAGCCTCTTCCGCACTATCGCTGTCACCCCCTTGCTGAGGGCCGGTTAATCACCGGCCTTCATCCCGCTCCACCGCCCATCGCTGTGCCGGCACGCACCGGCGCCGGTACCAGCGCATGGCCAGACAATCAAGAATGCCCCGCCAGGCGCGATTGCCGATCCCATACTTGGATTGACCACGCACGCGAGGGCGGTGGCTCACCGGTAGCTCCACCACCCGGAATCCTTGAAAACGCAGGATGGTCGGCAGGAAACGGTGCATGCCGTTGAATATCGGAACCTCCCGCAATGCTTCCCGGCGGATCGCCCGGAAGGTACAGCCGGCGTCACTGATCCGGTCCCCGGTAACCAGATTCCGGAATCCATTGGCTATCCGGGATGAGAGCCTGCGCACCCAGTTGTCTTCCCTCTTCTGCCGCACCCCGCAGGCGGCGGCAACCCCTTCCGTCAGAGCATCCAGCAGTCGGGGAATATCGTGTGGATCGTGCTGCAGGTCAGCATCCATCGTGACCACCACTCCGCCGCGTGCATGATGAAATCCCGTCGCCTGTGCCGCGCTCTCGCCGGAATTGGCCGTGTGACGCACCAGCTTCAGCCACGGTCGGGTCCGCCGCAGTTCTTCAAGCACCGCAGCGCTTCTGTCCGTACTGCAGTCGTCAACGCAGATAACCTCGAAACGGCGGCCGAGCTCCTCCAGAACCCCTCCCAGTTCCTCGATCAAAGGCCGGAGGTTCTCCTCCTCATTGTATACCGGAATCACTACCGACAGCTCCGGCGCTTCGCTCTCAGTCGGACCCGGCATCATCCCCTCACCCTCGACCGAAATAATCGGCTATGCAGTCGCATACGTATCTGATCTCCACCGACGTGATCCCGGGAAACAGCGGCAGGGAAAGCATGTGCCCGCAAGCGTATTCCGCCCGCGGAAAATGTCCCCTCCCCTGCCCCAGATGCGCGTAGGCCGGCTGGAGATTCAGTGGAGCGGGATAGTGAATCCCGGTGGATACCCCCCGCTCCTTGAGATACCGCCGCAGATCGTCACGGTCCGGCACCACGATACAATAGACGTGATACACCGGCTCGGTCCCCGGCAGTTCCGCCGGAACCTGAACCTCGTCGATCGCCGAAAGGCGTTCCGAATAAGCATGTGCTGCCTCGCGGCGGAGCCGGTTCCATTCTTCCAGGTGCGGGAGGCATACCCGCAGCAGCGCCGCCTGTATTGCGTCCAGCCGGCTGTTTACGCCCTCGAACTGATGAACGTACTTTTCCTCCCGACCGTGATTGGAAAACATCCGGATCCACTTCAGCAGCCCGGTGTCGCGCGCTATCACCGCACCGCCGTCCCCGAATCCGCCCAGCGGCTTGGAGGGAAAGAAGCTGAACACGCCTACATCTCCCAGGGTGCCCACGTACCGCCCCTTGTATCGGGCACCCAGAGCCTGGGCACAGTCTTCGATCACCTTGAGTCCCGATTCCCGGGCGATCTCCATCACTCCATCGAGGTCCGCGGGTTGCCCGTACAGATGTACCACAACCACCGCCTTGGACCGCTCGGTTATCCGGTCTCGCAGGTCCTCCGGATCCATGTTGAACGTCTGGGGATCAATATCACAGAAAACCACCCTTGCTCCGCTCAGGCTGATGGCTTCCGCAGTGGCTATGGCCGTGTGCACCGTGGTCAGCACTTCATCTCCCGGACCGATGCCGAGGCTCCTCACCGCAGCGAAAAGGCCGAAAGTCGCACAGCCCGTGCCAACCGCCTCAGCAACTCCCAGCCACTCAGCCAGATCCCGCTCGAACCCACGCACTTCCTCGCCGCCGATGTAGGTGCAACTGTCGATCACTCTGACAGCGGCGTCGTGCAGCTTGGACCGCACAGCCGCATGTGCCCGCGACAGATCTACAAATGGGACTTCCATCAGCCCTCGCACTCCCACGTACTTTGAGAAACATTAGCGATAGTCGTCCCCGCGGTCCAGTGCAACCCTTTTCTGCCAGGGGCATCTCCAGGCAGGAGATCCGTATAACAGCCGCTCCAGGCTTGTGCCGCCGAAGGCAGTACTTGTGCCGCCGAAGGCGGTACTTATGCCGCCCCAGGCTGGCTTGCCCCGGGTCCCGCAAAAAAGAGAGCTCTCGCCAAGGACGCCAAGCGGTTAATGGGTAATCGTTATTGGTTACTTGTTGGCACTTGCCAGAAGTCAGAGGTCAGTGGTCGGGGCGGGTTGTTGGGTCGTTCGTTGTACGTTGTTGGTCGTCCGGAGCCGGAGGTGTAGTAGCGCGTGTTATACGCGCATTCATGGTGCCGATTAAACATCGGCTACTACGTTTCCTAGCAACGAATAACCATTAACCAAAATGTAGTAGCGCCTGTTCTAAGGCGCACTTTCTTCTTTTGGGCCTACAGGCCCATTGAACCTCGGCTGCCACATCGAACTCCCGCCTCCTGGGGGCTCCTCTGTGGCCTCTGCGGTGAAATATGGCATACGAGAAGAGATGTTGACCACAGAGAGCACGGAGAGCACAGAGAAGAAGGAGTAAGAAGACAAGTGGATGGTATCTGAGCGTAGGAATGGCCTCTCTGATCCTCTGTGTCCTCTGTGTCCTCTGTGGTGAGGCATCAAAGAAAATTAACCACGGAGAGCACAGAGAGCACCGAGAAGAAGGAGTAAGAAGACAAGTGGATGGCATCTGCAGCAGACAGCAGCCTCTCTGATCTCTGTGTCTTCTGGGGTTCAATCATCCGCGCGCGAAAGCTTCTGAATCTGAATGGTCCGGACGCCGATTAGACCATCGGCTACTGCAACCATCCCGCAGCCCGGGATGCGGACTGGGACATCGGCTACTACATCCGGGCCTCCGTGGGATGTAGCAAGGTCAAAAGAAAGCATTCTGGCCAAGGGCACACCGGTCAGGGGTCGGAGGGCAAAAGTGACAAACAGAAATCAGGACGTGCCAGCCTCGCCGACGGGGCTCTTGTGGCCGCCGTCACCCGCCGTGGGCATCTACACCGTGAACCATCAGGATCGCATGTTCAACAGTTTTCGAGATCTCTTCCCAGTATTCGCGCACCGCCCGGGGACTCCCCGGCAAGGCGTATACCAACGACCTCCCCATCACCGCAGCGACACTGCACGAAAGCAAGGCCCGCGGGTTCCTGGCCCCGTACTTGAGCCGGATCGCCTCCATCACGCCCGGAATCAGCCGGTCCGCCTCCCGGCATACCACTCCCGGAGCAATATCATAAGGACCCACCCCAGTACTGCCACAGGTGAAGACGATATCAACGTGCCGGCGCCGGGCCTGCCTCAGCCGCCGCCTGAGGAGCCGGGCATTATCCGGGAGCACAATCCTCTCGATCACCGGGCTCCAGGCACGCCCGCGGAAAAACTGTTCTGCAAGATGTGCCAGTTCGACTCCACTGCGATCCTCATACACGCCCCGGTACGCCCGGGTACTCAAAACTATGACCAATACACTCAATTGATAGCGCAGATGGATCACAGCGTCGCCCCGTCTCACGATTCCGGGACGCACAACCCTGCCGAACAACCCGCGGCCGGGCATGATGCACGCACCGGTCCGCCGGAAGATGGCACAGCGGTCCCGGTGACACTCCTTGCCGCGGGCGGTGATCTCAACCTCTACCTCCGGCCCCAGCCTCAAGCGATCCAGCAATCCGACCGATCCGGCGTCAATCCCCTCCAGCGTGACGTTCTCGGCAAAATCACCCGGTGACACTTTCAGCCCGTGTCGGCGGGAGAATTCAAGCGCATCCTCCCAGGCCAACATGCTCAACTGTCTTCCGTGGGGACCCCGGTGGGCATCGCCGAGGGCACCCAATTCATCCACTCGCAGCTCCGGTCGCGGCTGCTTGGGTACGCCGCGCTCCTCCGACGCATTCACCGAATGCACCCGGCCCTTCTGATGAGCCGTGCTTTCGCTCTGGCCGCCTCGCGTCACGGTCCCGCGATTATAGGCCACCCGTTGCCGTTTTCACAGAGTCATGATGGAGATACGCCGCCGCAGCGATCAGGGAAGGCTCACGCGGGCACGGTAGAATCCCCGGGAATGGATATTGGTCGCGGTCAGAATCAGGGGACCACCACCGTCATCCCCGGGTGAAGCGCTGCCGTCAGGTTGCCAGTCCTGCTCAACGAGATTCGTCGTGACCAGCAGCTCGTAGATGCGGCTGTTGGTAGTGGGGCCTTGAAGGCGGAGTTCCAGTACATCGCCGCTGAAGCCCACAATCTCCACACGGTTGGTGAACGCGGCGGCGGAGTCCTTGGGATGGGTGTCGGCGATGTATTCCTGCAGGTTGCTGAACCCGTCTCCGTCGTCATCGTTCGCGGAAATGTCGGGACCGTGCGGATCGTATCCGTAGCGCACCGACCAGTAGTCGGAGATGCCGTCCCCATTGCTGTCCTGCGATCCGTCCTGACGGGTGATACGCACCGTATCGCTGGTGGTCCCGCCCGCCGACGGCTCATTATGAGTGATCCGCAGATTATTGAAGAAAAAGTCATAATCTGAGCCGGACCCGGCCGTATAGTTCCAGGCGCGGAAGAGGCGCACGGTCATGTCACTGTGGGATACCAGGTCACCGCGATTGGTCCTGATCGCGCCTCCCAGGGGGCGTATCCGAGAGACGTAGGTGGTGGGAGTGTCCAGCATCACCTCGATTTCCAGGCCCCCGGGAGTCCATCCGATGTCGGTCGCCCCGCCGGTAATCGTGTAGTATTGCTCGCCGCCGGTGAAATAGAATTCCCACAATGTTTCTCCCGCCTGGTTCTGAAGGGCGATGCCGATACTGCCCCCGCTGTCAATGTATCCGTTGTCAATCTCGACGTGAAAAGTGGCGCCGGTATCCAGTGACTGCGCAAGCCACCGTTTCGCCTCGGAGAGATTCCCCTGGTTGGCGTACAATCCCCATGCGGGGGTACCGATGTCTATGGTGTCGTTGGATCCGATGAACCTTCCGTTGCGATCGCCGTCGTTAGTGCTGGTATAGAAGGTCCAGTCCCCCAGCCCCGTGCCCCCGTTATCGTTAGTCTGCCACCCGTCGGCATATACCGTCTGGGACGCATCGTCCCATGCATCGGTGAAGACGGTAGAGGCGGCGTTGCTCCCCATGACGGTGATCAGGTTAGTTCCCACGCCCAACGGCACCTGGTAGATGACCCACGGATTCACTGCACTGGCGATTCCGTCGTCCCCGGTAAGCTGATTGGTCCAGCGCAGATAGCCGGAAATATCGTCGCTGACGGTGCCGCGCAGCGTGTAGTTGGAGACGTCGTAGGTCACCACCAGATCGGCGGCCGGACCGGTGATGGTCACGCCGGGCGGTACCGGGGGCGGCTGGCACTCATTGAGCGCAAAATGCCAGTCCTGACCGCTGTTGTTATCCCAGGTACCCGCTCCATCGTGAAAAACCATGTCAATCTGCCAGGCCCCTTCCGGCGGCTGGACGGTGATTTGCCACTGATTGGCGGTCACGCTGCTCATCTGCTGGGTGGGGATCACCTGCTGCCAGTCGTTGTAGCCCAGATGCATGAACACCTGGGTGGCGCCCTGCAAAGGACCGGCGTTGGGGAAATATGTTACGGTCACCGGATCACAGGCCGGTGCGTTGGAGAAGCTCACCGA
>QNAJ01000100.1 GCA_003641465.1 Verrucomicrobiota bacterium
ATTGGAAGCTTTGGAAGAAAAAGTTCCAAGGACTGAAAGTTTCGGAAGAAAAAGATCCAAGGCCGCCCCGACGTCGGTCGGGGCGAGCCTCGCCCCCATACTTATCGGGGCGGGTGTGGAAGCCTGCAGACAAAAAGTTCCAAGGATTGGAAATTTTGAAAAGAAAATCTCCGAACATTGGAAGTTCTGTAAGGGAAAAGTTCCAAGGTTTGGAAGTTTTGGAGGGAAAAGTTCCAAGGTTTGGAAGTTTTGCAGGAAAAAGTTCCAAGCATTGGAAGTTTTGGGAAAGAAAGTTCCAAGCGTTGGAATTTTTGGAAGGAAAAGTTTCAAGCATTGGAAGTCTGCAGAAGGAAATGGACCAGAGCTTGCCCCGCTTCAGCGGCGGCTTGCCCCTCAGCGGTGCTTGTCGCGCCGAATGCGGGAGTAGGTCCAACCCTTCATCTGCCGGCAGGATGCGATGGTTGCGCCGGCGGAAGTTCCCAGCGGCAGTGAAGATGGACCATCCCCAGCCCACCCAGCGGGTTGTGGACGGCAAAGGGATACCAGTCTTCGCGGCGGTGGTACTGGATCTTGTGATCTTCGGAATGGATGGAAAGCGAGAGAAAATAATGGCCTTCCATCAGCAGTAACGGATCTATGACCAGCCGGATCACTCCTTCCCCGCTTATACGTTCGATTGTGCGGCCCTCGATCTGGGTGTTGGACCCGAAGATGGGAATTCCATTCCCGCTCTTTATCGAAAAACCGAAGACCGGACGCACGACCGGTTGATGCGCATGGAAGTGTATTTCCACGATCATGGATTTTCCGGTAGTAAAGCGGGTAGATTCCGTGCCGCCTTCATCCAGCAGTCGCACCTCTGTGAATTCAACTTGGCGGCTGCCATACTCGTGGGTACGCACCGGTCCTCCTTCGCCTCCACAGCGATGCAGATATTCGATAATGGTGTCAGCCGGGTCGCCCCGGCTGATCATCCGTCCGTGATGAATAAGCATGGCTTCGTCGCAGAATTCCTCAACTGTCTGGAGGGCGTGGGAGACAAAGAGGATGGTCTTGCCGGCCCGCTGGAAGCGTTTCATGCGGTCCAGGCAGCGATGCTGAAATTCGACATCTCCTACCGCCAGCACTTCGTCAATCAGCAGAATGTCGGGATCCATTTCCACGGCGACCGCGAATCCCAGGCGCACGTACATACCGCTGGAATAGTGACGGACGGGCATGTCGATGAATTCGCGCAATCCGGAAAAATCCACAATGCGATCAAACCGCTTCCGGATGTCTTCACGGGGAATACCGAGGATGGACGCATTAAGATAGATATTCTCGCGCCCACTGAGGTCAGGGTGGAAGCCAGCACCCAGTTCCAGCAGGGAGGATATGCGGCCCTGGGCTCGAACCCAGCCCTCGCTGGGCGTGATGGTGCCGGCTATCAGGCCCAGGAGAGAGCTCTTGCCCGCCCCGTTGGGGCCGATGATCCCCAGGGTGCACCCTTTCCGGACTTCAAATGTAAGCCCTTGCAGGGCCCAGAAACGTTCGTTTTTCCGGCCCCGCAGCAGTGTGCCGATACGCCCGAAGAGCGTCTGCGGGGCGAGCCCGCGCATTCGGAACCATTTCCCCAGGTTTTCCGCCTGGATGGCCGCCGTCATGCTATGCCCTTTCGCTCATCGTCTGTCCGCCTTACAGGTAGTCGGCGAAATGCCTTTGGGCCCGCACGAAAATAGCAAAGCCGGAGATGAGCAGGAGAAAGATCAGCAGGCCGCCGGCAAGGGACCAGGCTGAAAGGGGAAAATCCACCGGGCGCAGGATACAGAAGCGGTAGGCGGTGATGATAACCGCCAGGGGGTTGAGCATGTAGCACTTCATCAGCCAGGGGAGTGAGGCTGCGAAACGGCTGAGGAATTCAAGATTATACATCACCGGAGAAAGGAAAAACCAGGCGCTGAGCAGCAGGCCGACCAGATGGGGCGTATCACGGAAGTAAACATTGGACGACGACAGGATGAGGGCGAGGGCGAAATTGAATCCGGTGTGAAGGATTATGACAAGCGGCAGGAGCAGGAGCCTGGAAATCGTGAAGGGCAGCCCGTGGCTCAGGATGGCGATCAGGGGGAATTGAACTATGAGGCTCAGCAGATAATTGATCAGCGCGCCCAGGGTCACCGACAGGGGCAGGAGAGAGCGGGGGAAATATACCTTTTTTACCAGACTGGCGCTGGAACTGACTGAAACCATTCCTCCATTGACGCATTGAACGGTGAACTGCCACGCGAAGACCCCGATGATGATTTCCTCCATCGGGACACCTCGACCTGCCACGACGCGCAGGAAGAAGAGATAGATGAGCGCCATGAAAAGCGGGGTCAGGATGCTCCAGAGGAATCCCAGCAGCGAGCCCTTGTAGCGCCCTTTGAGATCCCGCAGGACCAGGTTCCACAACATGTTCCCCCTCGAACCCACCGCCCGCAGTTCCGACAGTAATGTGGTGTTCTGGGCGTTCTCACTCATCTTTCCCGCCTGGCGGCTCCATCCCTACCGCCTGAAGGCACAATTTGCCATTGATTGGATTTTCGCCGCCGCCCTCGTCCGCCCCCCTCAGCTGGTATTCCCTTATCCGCCACGGTGGGCGCGAATTTTCGAGGGTCATGACAAGCTGGGAGAGCTTGTCGGCCGGTATTCCCTGAAGAGAGATTTCCGCCTCATACAGCAGCCATCCCGGGAGAAGTCGGCGGATTCGCGTATCGGAGACGCGGCACCATACACGACATTCCGCCCTTTGAACAAGCGAGTTCAGGTTAAGGGGGATCCGGCGGTTGATAGATTGCAGGGCGTCCATCGCCTTTTCGGCATCCCGGATGGAGACCCGGATTTTTTCCAGTTCAGCGAGTTGACCGTAGAGCTGCTGTATCCGGGGGGCGGCAGACCGATAAAAACGGAAAGCGCCGATGGTGGCCAGCAGGGCGACCGCAACCGAGCTGACCGCAATCCAGCGCAGGATCGCTATCTGCTGACTCCTGAGCGACATTATCGCGACCCCTCCACCAGGAATGCAATCCTGCCGGCCCCGGAATCCACGCGGCGGGCCACGCCGGCACGGAATCCCGCTTCCTGCAGGGCGGTTACCAGTTCAGTATCGGCTCCCGGAGGTCCTGTTCCCGAAATGCGAGCCGAGTCGCTGCCGATCACCAGGTCACTGACTGCGATCGCTCTCCGCCGACAGATTTCCAGCAGCTTACGCAGCAGCAGGGATACTTGAGGAGATAGCGCCTCACGGAAGGGAGAAAGTGTTTGCAGCCTCTGACGGCAGGCTCGCCGGGCTATGAGGACTTCCTGACCGGCCGGGACACGGCTAATGCCGGAAATGGCCGAGGCCTCGCGTCTCAGTTTCGCAGCCAGTTGATTCTCAAGCGAATGAATTCGCGCCACGAAGACCAGGTCGAGGGCCGCGATCAAGATGGATACTCCCAGAAAGCGGGTGTAGAGGCCTATCCGGCGTCGGTTCTCCCAAGAGATCAGGATGGGATGCTTCAGGTCCCCGCTGAGAAGGTTGAATCGGCTCTGGCCGCCGGGAAGCAGAGCCCGACGGGCCACCGCCTTCGCCAGCAGATCGCTATCCGTCAGATGGACTTCCTCAATATCGAGATTGAGAGACGTGCGTAATGTATCCAGACCGCATACCGGGATTTGTTCGCCGCACCATATCCATTGCAGTCGGTGAAAGCCGCTCGGCGCGGCCTGCCGCAGCAGCCCGGGTATGCGGCGGGAGATATCCGATGGGATCTGCCCTTCGCTACCGGTTGTCAGGTCCAGAGTGGTTGCTGCGCGCGGAAAATCCCCGCTTCCGGAAATGAGCAGCAATCGAGGTCCGCTGCGGAAAGCTATCAGACGGCAGTCCCGATCGGCCGGGGGCTGTCTCAGCCGACATTCCTCCCACACAGCCAGAGCTTCATGGTCCACAATCACCGGATCCAATCCGGTTGTCTGACGAGTCTGTCCCAGAAAATCCTGCAGATCCTTCCGGCGTACGGCGGCCACCAGGATTTCCGCGGCGTCGGTTGCTCGATGGATTGAGGCGACGGCAAAAGCCGATTCCTCGACCGGGAAGGGGATCTCAACGTCGAGCAACGTGGGGACCAGCCGTTGCAGTCGGGCGGGAGGCAGGCGTGGAGCTTTCAACACTCTGATGATGCTGCGCGAAGCTGGAAAGGCCACTGCGGTCAGGGCTGTTCCGCGCTCAACCTGCCGCTTGACGGACGAGATGAAATCGGGCGACTCATGGGGCTGCTGGGGGATGTTTTCAGGTGCGAGTTGGGTTCCTCGCCGCCGGAAACAGCGCAGGCTCCAGCCTTCGCCATGCTTCAGAATGGTGAAGCAGACTTTGGGCTCTGGGGAACCGACGATCATGGTATCTCCTGCCAGCGGAGGAAGTGTAGGGTATCTCCATCCAGTTTGACCAGAGCCCTTATGCCGGCGGCTGCACTGCCGCGACTCGCCCGGGCTGTGATCTCAAAAAAGCTGCTCCGGGTAGAAAGATAAGGGCTTACGCGTCTGAAAAATTCAGTGCCCAGAAATACGCGGATGGGCTCCAGGTTCCGGTATGCCCGGATTTGACGGGTTTCTGTGATCCGCCGGGCAGCATCCTGCCTGGATAGCCCCAAGATGGCAGTAAGAACCGGAGGGGGGGCGGTGTTGACGTTCACCGGCAGGGGACGGGTGCGCGCCGTCGGAATGAGACACAGGCACTGGAAAGGGTCAGCCTGGAAGGCTTCCCGGGGAAAGCTGCGCCGCCGGGGAGCAAAGTAACTGCGGGAGAAGCCCTTGACCAGCAGGATCTCTTTCCACGACCGCAGGAAGGTGTTCGCGCAGCGGTAGGGCGGGTTCTGCTTCAGGTACAGGTCGGATTCATAGAAGCCCTGATCGTCGGGATCCACCCAGTCCTTGAGGGCCTCGACCCGCTCCAATGACTGAAAGTCTCCGCAAAGGGTGAGCAGATCGGTGAGGATCGCAGCAGGGGTACGGATATCCTTTGAGATGTTCTGCGCAGTGAGATTGTTTATGTCGAACCGGGCGCTCAGATCGGTGATTTGTGTGACCAGGGAGATATTATCAGGTGTCACCTCGTCCTCCGCGGGGAAATCGCCGAGGGGATGCCGCGAGATGATGCGGGGCAGGTTTCCTGCCACAGCCCGGACCTTCCATGATGCCGTGACGAGCAGCCGCTCGCGTTCCAGGGAGCGGGCTGCGGCAAGTGCCTGGACATGGATGAATGCAAAGCTTGCGGCTACAAGCAGTGCCAGTACCGCGGTCATCACCAGGACCAGAAGAAGCACTCCGCCGGAGGCTTTTTTCCGGCGGAATGAACGGTCAAGCATATGGTCAAGCCACCAGGCGGCTCCCCAAGCCAAGCCGGAGATGAGCAGCAGGCCGCCGGAAAGTGTCCACCATGCGAGGCGTACGGCGCGGTCGTGAATCAGGAAGGAGCCGGCCGCGATGATCAGTGCCAGCAGGATACTCAATGCCGAGACGACCCGGCAGGTCGTCCAGGCCCGCTTCAGGCGTCTTCGCCTTCTGGCATGTGACGGGGGCATGTGTAAAGCCATGCTTACTTCGGAAATCCAGTGAGAGTATAATAAGGACCAATTCGGGTGTGCCGCGATCAAAAATCTGAACCCCGGTAGATCACGGCTTTTCCAGTGGGCAAGCCGGGATGAGCATGGTAGTCATGGAGCAGGATGTGAGTGTGAGGAGGCGAGGCGATGATACCCGACCTGCAATCCAGCATATTGTGCGACGACGTGCGGCAGGAGCGTAACGGCAAGTTCATCCTGATCGGCCTGTTTGACGCGATTGCCGCGCGCCAGCTTCCGATCCGCTAGCCACGGTTGTTCATGGTCACCCGATGGTGCAGCGGGGAGGGTGAGTTCAAGCAGCGTACCCGTATTCTGGCGCCGGACCAGAGCACTGTGGTGGCGGAGGGGCGCG
>QNAJ01000101.1 GCA_003641465.1 Verrucomicrobiota bacterium
ATTTTGGAATATCTTTTTGAAACTTTCAAACCTTGGAACTTTTTGAGCAGAAACTTCCAAGGTTTGGAACTTTTGCGGCAGAAGTTTTCCAAGGTTTGGAACTTTTGGGGCAGAAACTTCCAAGGTTTGGAACTTTTGCGGCAGGGTCTTCCAATGCTTGGAATTTTGTGGTGAATACTCCGGAAGCCGGTAAGGGTGTGAAGATTTCAGGGCTCGTCTCAGGGCATCGGGCTGCAGGGCTGCTCCGCCAAATGCAATTGCAATAAGAATCAGTACTTGACCCCGATCGGGGGGACTCCGATCGGAGTCAGCCGGACCAGTGTCCCGGTAGTCGTATCCTGCGGTTGTCCAGCGGCCGGACGCGGCCGGGGAACCGCCGGCCAGGAAGAGCCCGGACCCAGCGGCGCATTGCGCGTACACCGCGCGGCACCCACCCTGAAACGAGTACCGCCGCACCTGCCAGGCCCATCACCAACTGCCTGATGAAAGTACGTCTGGTTACAGGCTCCATTTTCCGTATATCTCCGTCCCGCAGAAGGGGCAACGGCCCGTCCTTAACCGGTTTTCCAGAATCGTGTATCCCCGACGGCGTACCAGAACACGGCCGCACCCCGGGCAAATCGTGTTCTCGGCGTCCCGGGTGAGAACGTTTCCGATATAAACGAAATACAGACCCTCGGAGAGAGCAATGCTCCGGGCCCGCTCCAGCGTCTCCAGCGGAGTGGGGGGCAGGTGACGCATGCGGTAGTGCGGGAAGAAGCGGGAAAAGTGCAGGGGCGTATCGCGACCCATCTCCCGTACCACCCAGCGGCACAGGTTCCGGAAATCCTCATCGGAATCGTTGAGGGTGGGGATGACCAGGTTGGTCACCTCCACAAGAACTCCCATTTCCCTGGCGGTGACCAGCGCATCCAGCACCGGCTGCAGCGTGCCGTCGCAGATCTCGCGATAGAAGCGGTCGGAAAAGGCTTTCAGATCTATGTTGGCCGCATCCACATAGCGGCACAATTCGCGCCAGGGTTTCCGATTGATATATGCGGCCGTGACCAGAACATTCAGCAGACCGGCCTCCCGGGCACGCATGCAGGTGTCCAGCGTGTATTCGTAATAGGCCACCGGCTCGGTGTAGGTATACGCGATCGAAGGTGTGCGCTGCCGGCGGGCCAGCTCAACCAGGTCGGCGGGAGGAATCCGGTAGGATGTGCTGTCTTCGGGGTTGCGCTGGCTTATCTCCCAGTTCTGGCAGTTCTTGCAGTGGAGATTGCAGCCTACCGTGGCGATGGAAAGGATGGGCGTTCCCGGCAGAAAATGAAAAAGAGGCTTCTTCTCTACCGGATCAATATGAATCGAGCAGGGATGCGCATAGGTGACCGCCAGCAACCGGTCATCCAGATTGATGCGTATGCGACAGTTTCCGCTCTCCCCCGGATTGAGAATGCAACCCTTCGGGCATAATGAACATTGGAGCGCCATTGCTCGCCATCCGGCTGATACCAAACAATATAGTGCTGTCCGCGGCCGCTGCAACGCAATGCTGCCGCATCACCGCGTTTTCCTCTGGAAAGCCGACCGGCACGCGGATATGGTATGGCCGGATCCGTAAGGGGGTGAGCAGCGTGGCGGATATTTACCGTGACAGCCCACTCAAGAGTATCGGGTGGGAGGATTTCGTCGGCCTTCCGCTGGAGGAAAAGGGCCGCTACTTCTTGCGCGACAGCCGCCCCTATCACGTGCTGATCGCGCAGCAGTTCGACCGCCCCACTATTGAGCGGCTGTGCGAGATCGCCACCCGCACCCGGCGCATAGCCAAAACGCGGGGAGGCATGCGCTTCCTGCAGGATCTTCTTTTCGACAAGCGCGCAATGCTGTACTTTGCGCAGCCCTCAACGCGTACCTTTCTCTCTTTCTATTCCGCCTGCCAGATCATAGGCATCAAGCCCGCTGAGGTCCGGGACGCCAGCACTTCGAGTGAGGTGAAGGGGGAATCCCCGGAGGACACGGTAAGAACCTTCAGTTCTTATTTCGATATGATCATAATGCGCCATCCGGTGGGCGGTTTTGCCGAACGGATCGCCTGGCTGCTTTCCAATACCGAGAGGCCTGTGCCGGTGATCAACGCCGGCTCGGGAAAAGATCAGCATCCCACCCAGGCCCTGCTGGATATCTACACCCTTTTGCGCAGCTTTGAAGACAAGGGCGGCCTGGAGGGCAAGAAGATCGCCTTCGTAGGCGATCTGGCCCGCGGCCGCACGGTGCGGTCACTGGCGTACCTTGTGGCGCTGTACCCGGGGGTGAAGCAGTACTTCATTGCGCCGGAGCCCCTGCAGATCCGTGAGGATATCCTGCGCATGCTGGACCGGCGCGGAGTTCCCTACGAGCTGACCAGCGATTTTGAGAGCCTTATCCCCGAGGTGGACGCGATTTACATGACGCGTATCCAGGATGAATGGGATACCGCCGACGAGAGCCGGTCCATTGACACTACCCCGTTCCACCTCCGCATGGAGCACCTCCAGAAGCTCAAACCGACCGCAATCATCATGCATCCGCTGCCGCGCCGCAAGGAGATCGCCCCCGAGATCGATTCCGATCCCCGCGCCATGTACTGGCGTCAGGTGCGCAACGGCATGTGGATCCGCGTGGCGCTTATCCTTTACATTTTCGCGCGTGAGTCCGAGATTGACCGGTACTACGAGGATCTTATTTCCTAGTTATTTCGTAGCCCGGAAAACAGCCATGGAATTCACCGGGAGGCGGCGATGAAGCATCTGGTTACCTTGAAGGACTGGGATTGCGATACCATCCGCTCGCTCCTGGACCGTGCCGCCGACATCAAGAAGGAACCGTCGCGGTACCGGGACGCCATGCGGTACCGCGTGCTGGTAATGATTTTCGAGAAACCCAGTCTCCGTACCCGGGTTTCGTTCGAAGTCGGGGCGGTGCAGATGGGCGGGTACGCCATTTACTACGATATGAGCACCTCCCCGCTGGGGGCGGGCAAGGAGAACATCGCGGACACGGTCAGGGTGCTCTCCCGCTATGCCGATATCATTATGGCCCGCCTTTTCGAACACGCCAAGCTGGAGGAAATGGTCCGCTACTCAACCATCCCGGTGATAAACGGACTGACCGATTTCAGTCATCCGTGTCAGGTTCTCGGCGACCTGCTTACCATCCGGGACATCAAGGGGAGACTGCAGGGTCTTACCCTGGCTTACTTCGGGGACGCCAATAACAACGTCACTCACTCCCTGCTTTTCGCCTGTCCCAAGATGGGCATGAACATCCGCATTGCCTGCCCGGGCAAGCCCCGCTACATGCCGCAGCCCGCTGTCCTGGAAGAGGCCCGCAAAACGGCGGAGCACAACGGGGTATCCGTAGAAATTCTCCACGATGCGGTTAGCGCGGCGCGCGGTGCGGACATAGTCTACACCGACTCGTGGATGAGCTATCATATCCCGGCCGAAGAACTGGAGGCGCGCATTGGTGATCTGAAGCCTTTTCAGGTCAATGCCGCCGTCATGGAGCAGGCGGATAGCGATGCGATTTTCATGAACTGCCTTCCGGCATTGCGCGGCTACGAGCAGACCGCCGAGGTCATAGATGGAGCGCAATCGGTGGTATTCGACCAGGCCGAGAACCGACTGCACATCCAGAAGGCAATCATGCTTTACCTGTTGGAGCACGCCTCCCGAAACACGTCTGCGGCATGAACCCGCCGGTATCCCATCAGGCCGACGATTCGCCCGGGAAGGTGCGTGGCGCCGTCCCGCGCGTACTTGTGGTCAAACTCAGTTCCTTGGGCGATCTCGTTCATGCCTTGCCGGCATTGGATACGTTGCACCGGCGGCTGGGATGGACTTTCGACTGGGTGGTCAAGGAGCAGTATGCCGACCTCGTTTCGCTCTTCGAGCCGGTTGATCGGGTAATCCCTTTTCCGCGGCGGTGGAACCGGCGCTCGGCGCGCGAGTTTCTGGTTGAACTCCGCAGGCGCTACTATCACCTGGTGATGGATATGCAGGGGTTATTGCGCAGTGCACTCATCGCCCGGGCCGCGAGGGCTGCGCTGACCATCGGGCCGTCGTTTCATCGGGAGGGCTCTTTCCTCTTTTACCGCGAGATCGCCGGGAAGCGGAACAAGAACCGCCATGCAGTTGAAGAGCTGCAGGATTTTCCCCGTCACCTGGGGATCGCATCGCCGGAATACCGGTTTCCCATCCGTGTTCCGGAGCTGCCTCCCCCGGCGGCCCCCCGCCCACACGTGATCCTGGTGCCCGGATCGCGCTGGCCGACCAAGAGCTGGCCCTGGGAAAAATTCGTCCCGGTTGCAGCTCATCTCATAGATGCGCTGCGCGCTACCATCTTTCTGGTCGGGGACGACCGTGACCGGCAGACCTGCGAGACGATTGCCCGGGAACTGAAGCGGCCCGGCAACGTGTTCAACCGTGCGGGGGAGACGAGCCTGCAGGAACTGGTGGTGCTCTGTGCCACCGCGGACCTGATGATCACGGTGGATTCAGGCCCCATGCATCTGGCCGCTGCGCTGGGACGGCCCGTGGTCGCCTTGTTCGGACCTACCGACGCGGTGCGAACCGGTCCGTTCGGGGAGGGGCACCGGGTCCTCACCGCACCGGTCACCTGCCGCCCCTGCTTCCGGAGAAAATGCCGCTATGGGTCGGTACCCGCGCCGTGCATGACCGGCATTCATCCTGATGACGTCGTTCGCGCCGCCATGGATGTGACCCGGGGGTCAGGCCTTGATTAGTGATTATGCTCGGATGCTGGGTTGCCGGATTGTGAGTTGTAAGGTTGTCGGTTGTTCGGTTGCCGAGGGATCCCTTCCGACGCTATGCTTCCGCCGACTTCTGGCGCAGCTTGGTTCATGGTTATCGAGATGTTGTTGTTGAGGAAGGGGAGCGATGGGCGGAAGTCGGTTGGTCAGAGGTCGGGGAGTTAGCGGTTCATGGTTGCTGGTTGTTGGGCATCGGAAAAACCCTCTTTTCGCCATTCTATCCTTGCGTGCTCTGGGTCCTTGGCGAGCCCCCTCTCTCTCATCCAATCTGCTTTCTCGGCGTCCTTTGCGACCTTGGGGACAGGTTTCTTATCGTGCCCGAAAACTCCCTTCTGTGGCGCTGATTTCAGACTTTTAAAAGTCTGAAATGAAGGGCGGAGCAGGTTAAACACCGCTCCCGCCGGCGGCGGGGCTTGTCCCGCCAACGGCGGGATGTAGCAGCCGATGTTCCACTCGGCATGTGGGGCAATAGGAGTTCGTGCGCCTGCATTGTGCGCTTCAGAACAAGCGCTACTACACTTGGCGTGGTACGGCCGCAGCGGTCGCTGATTTGGGCCAACGCGTCATTCAGACCAGAAACTTCCGAATAGAGAAGATTAAACCACGGAGAACACAGAGAACACAGAGGAATGCCTGGTGACTAGAGGAACGACTGCACTTAGTTTCCGGCCCTCTCTCTCTGTGCTCTCCGCGGTCTCCGTGGTTAATTCTCGCTTTTCTTTCTCACCACAGAGAACACAGAGGCTATTCTCAGCAAGAATGCCAGCGGCCACTCCCAGCTTCCCTTTTCTTCTCCGCGCTCTCTGCGGTTAATTCCTTCTTCTTGCTGCTCTCCGTGCTGTCTTGTGTGCGTCAGAATCCCGCGGTGGCGGGACTCCTCGGGGGGATGCTGGCGCGGACCTGGGGCTCCCAGCGGGCGAATACAGAGTTGCGCGGCGGGGGCCGCCCATGACTGTGGAGCACGCGCTACGAGATTTGGTTGATGGTTCATTGTTCTTCGTTGATGGGGAACTTGTCCCGACAAAGGCGGGATGTAGTAGCCGATGTTCAAATCGGCCCCAGAAAGGCGCGTATAACACTGTCACGTCCTGGTTTCCGTTTGACACTTTGGCCTTCTGACTTCAGATATGTTCCTGGTGTCCCAGGGAGGCGGAGCGCCGTAGGCGCGAAGCCTCCCTGGG
>QNAJ01000102.1 GCA_003641465.1 Verrucomicrobiota bacterium
CCCAAGCGCTGCTGGCGAAGTACGGGTTACGCGAGAAGGTCCGCCGCGAGAATCACGAAGTCTGCTTCGTGGCCGACGGCGACTATGCCGCGTTCGTCGAGCGCTATCGTCCCGAGTTGAAGCGGGAAGGCGAAATCGTTGATCTGGACGGCCGGGTTCTCGGCCGGCACTCCGGTTTTCACCGCTATACCGTGGGCCAGCGTAAGGGACTGGCGGTAGCCGCCGGAGAGCGACTCTACGTGATCGCATTGGATCCCGAGCGGAACCGGGTCGTGGTAGGCCCCCGGGAGGCTGCGCAGGGCGAAGGGTGCATCCTGGAAGAGGTCAACTGGATCAGCGGGAAGCCGCCGCAACGTCGCTTCACATGCCAGGTGCAGATCAGACACCAGCACCCCCCGGTGCCCTCCCAGATCGAGGTTCGCCATGATGGATCTGTCCGGGTTCGCTTTATCCGGCCCCAGTTCGGCATTGCGCCGGGGCAGGCGGGCGTGTTGTATGACGGTGACCGCGTCCTCGGCGGAGGGTGGATACGCGGGGCGATTCAAACCAGGGGAGAACTCCGGGATCAGTGAAACCGGCAATCAATACCGCCCACTGGCCGGCACCGCTGGCAGAGCGCATGCACCGGCTGTGTACATCTCTCAACCGCATGGGATCAGCGGCGATCGGCTTCAGCGGTGGCGTGGACAGCGCTTTCCTTCTGGCAGTGGCGGCAGCCGAGCTTCCCGGACGCGTACTGGCGGTCACCGCCGAGTCGCCGACGCTGCCCCGCGCAGATGCCCGCAATGCAGCAGACTTTGCCGCTCGTCTGGGGGTGGAACACGTCTGGATTCAGACGCAAGAGATGGAATCGGAGGAATTTGTCAGCAATCCGCCGGAGCGCTGTTACTACTGCAAACGCGCACTGTTCTCCGCCATCCGGAGCGTCGCCGCGCGGCGGGGCATCCACTATGTGCTGGAAGCGGGTAACGTTGACGATCTGGGCGACTACCGGCCGGGCCGCCGTGCACTGGCCGAGCTGGGAATAATCAGTCCGCTGATTGAAGCCGGCTTTACCAAGCAGGACATCCGGGAGGCCAGCCGGCGGATGGGGCTGGAGACCGCCGAGCGGCCGGCATCCGCCTGCCTGGCCTCACGTATTCCCTACGGGCGCCGCATCACCGCCCGCGACCTGCGCATGGTGGACCGTGCGGAAGATTCCCTGCGGAAGCTCGGTTTCACCCAGGTTCGCGTTCGGCACCACGGGGATGTGGCGCGCATTGAAGTCGAGGAACGTGAAATTCCACGCCTGGCCGAACCGGATATCCGCCGACGGGTTGTCGCGTCTCTCCGCGCGTGCGGCTTCCTTTACGTGACGGTTGACCTCAAGGGTTACCGGACCGGAAGCCTGAATGAAGGATTGTCTGGCGGAACCGGGGAGCGTATGATTTCCGACCGGGCGGATGCAGATCCATGATGTGCCGGTCATCCAAATCGCTTTCCACCTGTCTGCTCTTCTCCGCATGCGTGGCCATCCCAACGGTTCTGCCACAGGAAACCCCGGCGACCGACGGTACACCGATTGTACTTTACTCGGCGTATGCGGACAGTACCCGGCTGGAAAGAAAGGTCAAATCTCTCGAAAAAAAGAACCGTGACCTGCGGGATGCCATAACCCGGCTGAAAGGACGGGTGCGCTCGCTCCTCAAGGAAAACGCTGCAGGCCGGAAGCAGCTCAACCGGGCGCAGGAGCAGATAGATCGTCTCACTGCCGAGCTGGATTCGGCACGCCGCGAGCTGGAGGCCACCCGGCAGGCTCTGGTCTCTGTGGAAGCCGAGAATGCGGAACTTGCGGCTACCAACAATGCGTTGGCGGTCGCCCTGGTCGCACGTACCGCGGAGCTGGAAGATCTTCAGCGGGAAAATCAGGCTCTGGCCGGGCAGGTACGCAAGCTGGAGTCACAGCTGGAGATCGCCCGGCTGGAGAAAGAGGCATTAGAAAGGGAATGCGCGCGGCTGAAACTGGAGGCACAGGCTGCGGATACCGGCGGTACCACCTCCATCGCGAGTCCGACTTCTACCGGAGCCGGAAAGGGAAGGCGGCTGCCGAAGACGCCCGCAGAGGGCTCCGGAGATACCGCGACACGGTCTACGGAGCAGACGCGGGCCGCGGAGTCTCTGCCTGCCGTGCGGCTGCCCGGGCTGCGGTTGGCCGCCTACCACGTGGCGACGCCGGCGGGACCAAGTGCCGGGCGGAGTAGCAGTGAAGCGGAAAAGCCGGACGTCTTCCGGCTGGTGGCCGAAGGACAGCGTCTGCTGGAGCTGGGGGAGGTTGAGCAGGCGCATGCAAATTTCCAGGCGGCGCTGGAAGCCAAGCCGGATCTTCGGGAGGCGCGGTTGGGGCTGGCGGCATGCTACTACATCTACGGTGCGCTGCCGGAAGCCGCGGATCTGACGCAGTCGGTATTGCGCAATGACCCCCGTCATCCGACCGCCCTGTCGCTGATGGCGCTCATCGCGTGGCGGCGCGGCGAACTCGGGCGTGCCCGCGAACTGATCCGGCAGGCGACAGAGATTGATCCGGAGGATCCGCGGATCCACAACTACGCGGGGATCATCCTGCATGCGGACGGCGAGGACGATTCTGCTCTGGAACATTTCCGTAAAGCGGTCGCGCTGGACCAGAACTATGCCGAGGCTTACTTCAACCTGGCGGTACTGCTCGCGGAAAGTTACGGGCGGACAGGGGAAGCGCGCCAGGCCTACCGCAAGGCGCTGGAATGCGGTGCGGAACCCGACCCGTGGCTGGAGGACCGGCTCAAGGAGAACGAATCCGCGTCGGCGGCAAGCAGCACCGCGGTCCCTACCATCGCTTCCGGTCGGTGAGGAAGATCTGCTCCATATTGCTCAGGGGGAACCCCTGAGTCAGGGGGAAGTCCGGCGGAATACGTCCTTCCAGCACGGGGAACCAGCTCTTTTCCGGCCCGGTCAGCAGATCGCTGACAAAGCGCTTGTCGCGGGTGAGCGTAGTGAAATAGAGGCCGCTGATGCGCTGGACGAAATCGTTGATCTGGTAGAAGTCGTCAATGGTCTGCGGTAACTGTATCGAGGTCCGACTGCCGTACCAAGCGGTGGCCCAAGGCATATCCGAGCACATTACCTCGTCCGGCTCCAGCATATTGGATACCAGTATGACGAAAGGCGCGTAGTAAGGGGGATATGGGGGCCCTTCCCGCGGCGGCAGAATGCGGAAAATCAGCGGCAGGGCGGTGAGCAGAACCATGAGCCAGACCACCGCCGACTCCAGAATCCGCAGGGAGAGCTGCAAGCGGGTCAGGAGCACCAGGAAAAAGGCCATTGCGTAGGGAATGATCAGCGGCCAGAAGACCGCCAGGAGCCGGGCAGTCACTTCCCCGTAGAATCCGGCGACGCCCACCAGCAGCAGAACCGCGAGCCCCACCGGCCAGCGCAATATCTGTACCGGTCTTCTTACGAAGCGGTGCAGGAAACTGGTGAGGAACAAGCAGATGAGAATCCCGTCGCCGAGGGTGCGCAGGTTAACCCGATAGAGATGCGATGCGTTCTCCAGCCACTTGATCAGCAGGGCATTGAGCGCAGCGCCGAAACGAAATTCCGGATTCAATGTGCGGGTCAACTGGTCACCCGGAAAGAGGCGCGTACCTTCCAGAGCCATCAGCGGGGCGAGCCCCAGCGGGGAACGGCACACCATGACGTTTCTGACGATCCAGGGAGAGACCAGTATCGCTGCCACCACTGCGTAGAGTCCCGCCCAGCGCAGGCCGCGGCGCCCGCCGACATACACCCAGATGAGAAGCGCGACCGCGGGGGCCAGCACCGCCATGGCATAGCGGGTGAGAAACGCTGCGGCGGTCAAAGCCGAGGACAGCAGGAGCAGGCCCGCGGCACGCCGCAGTGACTGCTTTTCGCGCAGCACCGATGCGGCCGCCAGTGCACTGTAGACGGCACCTATAGTCAGCAGCATCAGCAGCGCGGCGCCGCTGCCCGAGATGGTCGAGTTCCACACTGTATCACTCAGGAAGAAAACCGTTGTGCTGAGGAATCCCACCCGATAGTCGAACATCCGGCGCGCCAGGAAGAAGAGCAGGAGGCCCGTCAGAAGAGTCATGCCGAGATTGAAGGGGATTACGGCTCTCTGTTCTGCGGGAAAGATGCGGTGCTTGGGTTCCACTTTGAAGGGCGGCGAAGTCAGCTTGAACATGACCGCCAGGGCTGCCGGATAGAAGGGCGGGCGGATCAGCTCGGGATGCCCTTCCAGAATCGGGGGCCGGCGGCCGGTCTTTCGTTCCAGATAAGTTATACTCAGTGGACGGATGCACTGGGTGATGTATTTCTTGTGGTAGAGCAGGTTACGGCCGAGCTGAGCAGCATCCATGGCGTCTGCTTCGCGCAGACCGCGAAACTGAGTCGCCAAATAGAAAAGCATGATGCCCAGGACCGTCAGCACGTAAAGGCCCACCTTCAGGGCCTGGTGGCCGACACCCACATCAACGTTGTAGACGAGATCCTGGATACGGGATTCAAAAGGTTTCGCCGCCATGTGTACGTCCCCGTCTGATTGTGCCGGCATAGTAGAGGCTGCAATGCAGGGTGACAAGCGGCAAATTGGTGGAGCGGCCTCAGTGCACGTCCTTGAGGCCGTATTCCTTTATCTTACGGTGCAGCGTACGGCGGCTGATGCCCAGTTGTTCGGCGGCACGGGTCCGGTTACCTGAATTGGCTTTGAGAGCTTCGACGATAAGCCGCTTCTCCGCCTCCCTCAGCGTAAGGTTGCGCAGCGAACCCGTCGAGGCAGTCTGCTCGCGCGGCACGTTCTGCCTTATCTCCGGGGGAAGATCCCTTACCCCCAGGCGCGGGCCGCGCGCCAGGACCACCATTCGCTCCACCGCATTGCGCAGCTCACGAACGTTGCCGGGCCAATCATAGGCGATGAGCGCATCCATGGCCTCCGCAGTGAAGCCTTCGATTCCCTTGTGGTTTTCCTCCGCGAAGTGGCGGAGAAAGTGCTCGCACAAAAGAGGAATGTCCTCCTTCCGCTCCCGGAGCGGCGGGAGATGTATCCTGACTACGTGCAGACGGTAGTAAAGATCTTCACGGAAGCGCTTCTCGGCCACCAGTTGGTGCAGGGAGCGATTGGTTGCGGCCAGCAGACGGACATCCACCTCAATGGTCTGCTCGCCGCCCACCCGCTCAAAGGTCCGCTCTTCAAGGACCCGGAGGATCTTCACCTGCACTGACGGATCTACCTCACCTATTTCATCCAGAAAAATAGTCCCGCCGTCCGCCAGTTCAAAACGGCCGCGGCGCATCTCCACCGCACCGGTGAACGCACCCTTCTCATGCCCGAAGAGCTCGCTTTCCAGCAGCGTGGGGGAGAGCGCGGCACAGTGAACCGCAATAAAGGGCCCGTCCGCACGCGGGCTCAGACGGTGAATGGCACGGGCCACCAGCTCCTTACCGGTACCGCTTTCTCCCTCAATTAGCACCGTCGCCCGCGTCGGGGCCACCTGACGGATAATTTCGAAAACCTCCTGCATGGGGGGCGACCGGCCGATGATGTTTTCCAGCCCGTAGTGCTCATCCAGCTCCCGGCGCAGTTCGACATTGTCCTTCTCCAGCCTGCGTTCCTTCAATGCCCGCCGCAGGATGATCTCCAGGCGATCCAGATTGACCGGCTTGGTAAGAAAATCGTAGGCGCCCTGTTTCATGGCCTCCACCGCCGCCTCAATGCTGCCGTAGGCGGTCAGCAGGATGAACACCGGCCTTGCTGAGAGACCCCGCACACGCCGCAAAAGGGCCATGCCGTCCATCCCCGGCATGCGCAGGTCGCTGATCACCACGTCCACCGGCCGACTGGTGAGGATATCCAGCGCCTGGGAAGCATTGGCGGCGGTGAGAACCTGATAGTCGCTCTCCAGGGCGCGGGCCAGTCCCTCC
>QNAJ01000103.1 GCA_003641465.1 Verrucomicrobiota bacterium
CTCCGCGCCGTACCCCTTATCGTAAGAGTCATCATCCTTGGGCCGAAAGTACCTGCCTTGCACGACCAGTTCGCTCGACGATTCCCCTGCGATCACCGGCTGCCACGCAACTGCGAGCACCACGGCGCACGCAATACCTACTGCGATGTGCGCTCTCATCTACACCTCCTTCCGGGCGCTCTGTGCGCCCACGGGTCGATGCGATACTTACACTCGGCGCTGATTTCGTCAAGGGAATATATCGCAGCCCGTCAAGTTGCATCTCTGCGGGCAATAAGGGTAAGATGGGCAACTCGAATTCTGATCTTTCGCGGTTCTATTGGCGCTGCAGAAGAGCGCGAGTGCACATCCAATGTATAGACGGCAAAATTCTCATGACATAATACGGTCCGCCATATTTGTCGGCGCAGCGGTGCTACTGGTGGCTGGCAAACAGGAATCACAGCCCTGGTCGGTATCCATCCGTGATCCGGTCGTTACCGAAAGCCGACCTACGGATTCGGTGCCGTCCACTCGAGACGGTACAATTGGAAGGGATTACGCCCTCCTCCTGCTCAAGTTTTATCAGAATATTCTCTCGGTGGTAGTACACTCCCGCTGCCGCATGCTGCCGACCTGCTCCAATTACAGCATCGCCGCGATACGCAAACACGGGCCTCTGCTCGGCATAATGATGACTATTGACCGACTTATCCGGGAAGGCCATGAGCAGCGGGAAGCGCCGGTGGTCATCATCAACGGCTGCGCCCACTTCCGCGATCCAGTAGAAGCCAATGACTTCTGGTGGTACCGTGAACCTGAAACGCATCATTAGTGCGGTTGCGCTGGCGGTCTTCCTGTCAGGGCAGCTGACGGGTACCGCCGGCGCCGCAGAGGCCGGAGCCGTAGACTCCGAGCCCACCGGTGATACGTTGCTGGGCTTCGCGCAGTGGCTCTGCGATGAAGAAGACTACTACCGCGCGATCACTGAGTACAAGCGATGGCTGTACCTTCACCCGCGGTCCCCTGATGTGCCGCGCATACGTCTCCGGATCGCAGAAATCTACCTGCAGGCCGGCAAGCCGGATGCAGCCCGAATTCACTTGCGCGAAATAAGAGAAGAATACCGTGGAACTGCCATAGGACGCGCCGCCGCCCTGCTGCTTGCCGGATCATACCACGCCCAGAGGGAATACCGGAAGGCGGCCACCGAGCTGGCCCGCTTTCTGGCTGATTACCCGGGGGCACCCGAGACCGATCAGGCCCGGCTGATGCGCGCGTTGTGCCTCTGGCAATCCGGCCGGCCCGATCAGGCGCAGACCGAGCTGGCAAGAGTTCCTGCTGATTCTCCGGCACGGCCCCAGGCCGACGCGATGCTTTCGGCAATGCCGGCGTACCGGCGACTGCCGCTCAAGTCGCCGTTGATGGCGGGAGCGCTTTCCACAATTCTGCCGGGGGCCGGACAGGTGTATGTCGGCTACTACTCGGATGCCGCGATCTCGTTCCTGCTCAATGGATTGCTTATCTGGGCGGCCTGGGAGGCTTTCGACAATGACGAGTACGTTACCGGCGGTCTGTTGTGCGCCGTGGAACTGGGCTGGTACCTCGGCAACGTCTACAATGCCGTCAACGACGCGCACAAGTTCAATCGCCGCCAGAAGCGACGCTTCTTTCGCGATATCGAGCTTTCTATCGTACCTCTGACATCGCGCAATGGGGTAAGCGGAGTGGGTGCCGCTGTGTCCCACTCGTTCTGATGGACGTAAAGTCAGGGTGCAGTGCGGATTACTTCTGTTCCCTCCGGAGGAGCGAACTCGAAGATATCCGACTGTAGATCAGTGTCCACAGTAACGCCATTGAACTCCACCTGGGAGATGATCGCCTGCCCGTTGCGTCTGGTCACCACCCGCATCCTGCGGGGAAAGAAAAATCCCGGAGCCGGCTGCTGTATTTCCAACACTTCGCTCCGAAGAATCAGATTCTTTCCCCTGTACACCTGTAAGCCCCGCATCAGCCGATGCGGGGCATCCAGCACCAGCACCGAATGTGGACGCCGGCACTCCAGCCGGATCCAACCTTCCGGCGTCACCTCCGCCGATACCGCTCGGGCGGCAATGTCTTCAGGGTCGCCGGGACGAATTCCAGGGATAGTCACCGGCTCCAGAGTGCGGGTAATGTGACCTTGCCTCTCACCGGGCGAAGAGAACTCCGTGCAGAGAGCCTTCCGTGCATCTGGCAGGTACTCCCACATCCGGACACTTCCTATGATGATGTGCCGTTCATAGGGCTCGAGGTAGTCCAGGCGGATCCGGTCCGGCGCCGCAAACCGGAACACCCATTTCTCGCGTACCCGCATCCGACCGGTATCCGTCACCCGTTCCGTAGTCCAGCACAGGGTCCGAAATGCGGCGAAACGTTCCTCAATCTCCCGGCACAGAGTAACCGCACGCCCAACCAGGCCTGTGTCCGCTGATACAGCAGCCGCGCCCAACAGGACGGGAAAAAGGGGCAGCAGCACGGCGGTCATGTGCACCTCGCGATCTGCATGATGACGGTCACTGCTCCAGGCGGCCGGACAGTTCGGCGGCCACCAGTTCCGCGATCTGTCGGCTGATGCGGTCGGCCAATTGCTCGTCGTCGGCTTCCACCATGACGCGGCATAACGGTTGGGTTCCGGAGTAGCGCACCAGAATCCGCCCCCTTCCGGAAAGCTCCGCTTCCGCCTCCCTTATTTCGCTCTGCAGACGGGGAATCCGGTCCAGCGGCACTTTACGTTCCACTTCCACGTTGATCAGTTTCTGGGGTACCTTCTCGACCATTCTGCCCAGTTCGGAAAGTGGTTGCCCGCTGGCCCGCATGGCGGCCAGTACCTGCAGCGCGGAGATGATCCCGTCGCCAGTGGTATGATGGTCGTGGAAGATTATATGTCCTGAGGACTCCCCCCCTATCAGCGCGCCGGTTTCCTTCATCTTCTCGATAACATAGCGATCTCCGACTTTGACCACATCGTAAGCGATGTTCATACGGTCCAACGCACGGAACAGCCCATAATTGGCCATCACGGTGGTGACGATCCGGGGCGGCTGGAGCCGGCCGCGCTCCTGGTAATAGCGGGCGCACAATGCGATGATATGGTCTCCGTCCAATACCTTGCCCTTCTCGTCCACGGCGATGACCCGGTCACCGTCGCCGTCCAGAGCGAAGCCGGCGTCGGCTCCCTCCTCAAGGACCTTGGCCCGCAGATCCTCGGGATACTGGGAGCCGCAGTGGGCGTTGATATTCAAGCCGTCCGGCTCGGTATGAATAGCCACCACCTCCGCGCCCAGTTCATAGAAGATCAGCGGTGCCACCCGATAGGCGGCCCCGTTGGCGCAATCTATTACGATCTTTATCCCCTCCAGCGAATAATCCGCAGGGAAAGTGCCTTTGCAGAAGACGATGTAGCGACCGCTGGCATCCTCGATCCGATGAGCCTTTCCGATCTGATCCGCGGTCGGTCGAATCTCCCGGATGCGACCGGAGATTATCAGTTCTTCGATTTCGTCCTCTACGGCGTCCGGCAGTTTGTACCCGTCCCGAGAGAATATCTTGATGCCGTTATCCTGGTAGGGATTGTGTGAAGCGGAAATCACCATTCCTGCGTCCGCACGCATGCTCTGGGTTATGAAGGCGATCCCCGGGGTAGGCATCGGACCGACCAGATATACGTCCACCCCCATCGAACAGATCCCGGCGGTCAGCGCGTTTTCTACCATGTAGCCGCTGAGGCGGGTATCTTTCCCGATCACGATGCGGTGCCGGTGATCCTCGCGATGTTTGCACACATAGGCGGTCGCCCGGCCGATTTCCAGGATCATCTCGGCGGTCATCGGCGCTACGTTCGCTATTCCCCTCACCCCATCGGTCCCGAAAAGTCTGCCCATACCACGACCTCCTCTACTGCGCGCTACCACCACCCCAGGATCTCGCCGGTACTGTTAAGCACCGCGCTTACAATCTGCTGCAGCCACTCGGTGCCGCTCCGGCGCACCTGGGGCGCAAGGCGGCGCACGCGTTCCACGTAACCGTCCGCTTCCGTCCGGCGCCAGCTTTCCAGGAACTTCTCCCTTTCGAGTGCACCGTACTGCTCCGCCTCCAGGCTGTGAAGAACTTGCCGGATGCGGTTCCACGAATCCGCGAACTTTCTCTGATCCGCCGCTTCCTGCCGCATCTCCCACACCTGCTCAACCGTGCGGGCTGAAGCGGTCATCCGTTCCGCGACCTGTCCCAGCCGATTCAACCGCTCCTCAATTATCATTTCCAGGCAGCTCAATCCTCCCCGCCGACAGGCCTCCCGGTACGGATCACCGGCAAACGCCTCACGCCGCACGTGGTGGTACCACTGAACCAGTGCGATCACATTGCCGATATACTCGATGTTGTTACGCACCAGACGCTTTATCCCCCGGTAGGCCCCCCGGTAGAATGCCCGCGGATGTTCCCGGGCGGGCTTGCCCCCCAGGAGTCGGCCCTCCTGTAAGGCATCTCCCCGGAATACCAGCCCGGCGGGGAGCACACAGCCGTAGCTGATACGTGCCGGCCCGACCAGTCCGGCAGCGCCGCCGAGAAAAATCGGATCCTGATCCAGCATCACCCCGCGAGGCACATCCCCGATCAGCGAGGGGGTCGCCTTGTCCCCGTGGGGAGTGAAATTGAAATGAATGAAGGACGATCCTATTTCGCTGTGGTTCTTCCGGCTGGTGCCGCCGGCCATCAGGCAGTCGCAGAAATTGATAAGGCTGCCCGCGGTCACAAACGGAAATAGAATGGTCTGTTTCATCCCCACCGCGTGGGCTGCCACCGCCTCCTCTTCCATGATGGTGCCTGGACGAATATGTGCCTCGTTGCCTACCGTTACTCCGTCCCAGAAAACCGCCCCGGAAAAGAAGCCTCCCTTCAGCTTCACCTGGGCGGAAATCTGGCAGTTTTCCACAGTGGCGGGGCCTTCGGCCCCGATCTCACTGCCCGGTCCGATGGACGTTGCCGCCCCGCGGATGCGGCAGCCGGCGTGGATGATTACACCGGGAGCTATTCTTGCAGGATCCACATCCGCGGCGATCTCCACCGTCTGAGGCTCAATGATGCGGACACCACGGGAAAGGAGCGCCTCTTTGGGTGTGTGCCTTCTCATTTCTGACGGATACGCGGGCTATTATGTGTAGCGTTAAACCGATTTACAAGCCCCATCAGCCCCACAGCAGTGACCGGAAAACACGGAATATCTCCACAACGTCGCCGCGAACTACCACGTCGGCCTCCCCATCCACCGGCGTCGGATCCCGATTGACCACCACCAGGGCGGTCGAGGGGCTTCTCAGTCGGGGAAGCATGGCCGCCGGATATACCACCAGGGACGTTCCCACCACCAGTAGAACATCCGCCGCCCCGACTGCCTGCTCCGCTGCGTTCCAGGCAGCCGAAGGCAGTTGTTCACCGAAGAAGACGATTTCCGGCTTCAGCACTCCACCGCAATGACACAACGGAACACACCCTAAGGCCACGTCCTCAAGAAGCTCGTCCGTCGGTCGTCTCTTGCCGCAGCGGATACAGCGGCTGGTCCGATAGCTCCCGTGCAGGTGATACACCTGCCGTGAGCCCGCCTGCTCGTGCAGGTCATCAATGTTCTGGGTTATCACCTCCACCTGGACCGCCTGCTGCCAGCGGGCGATTTCCTCGTGCGCCGCATTGGGCCGCGCTCCCAACAGCACCTGGTAAAATCGGGCCGCAAAGCGGAAGAAACGTTCCGGTTCGCGCATGAACTCCCCGATTTCAAAGATCCCGATATTGGCGGGGTCCGAATAAAGCCCGTCCCGGGAACGGAAATCGGGAATACCGGACGGGACCGTGATGCCCGCGCCGGTGAGGACCGCGATTCTGCGGCTGCTGCCCAGCAGCCGGGCCGCCTGCTCAA
>QNAJ01000104.1 GCA_003641465.1 Verrucomicrobiota bacterium
GATTTGCATTGGATAGTACGGCTGGCACGCGGACCCAGTGACCGCTGACGCAATGCGAAAAACGACTGCCGCCTGTCACTTCGAACAATCGCCCCGCCCGTTCATCCCCGTGCCCGCGCCTTGGCCCGGGCAGCCTTGCGCCGTCGGCGCTCACTGGGTTTCTCATAGTGGCGGTGCATGCGGATTTCCCGCATGATGCCCTCTTTGTCCAGCTTTTTCTTGAGTCGTTTAATGGCGCGGTCTACCGACTCGCCCTTCTTGAGCCTGACTTCTGCGATAGCCGTTTTGATCACTCCCTTCAAATCCGGCTTGGTGACAGGCGAACAATTTACCAGGATGTTCCTGCAAGTCAACTCAGATCCGCCCGCAGGAGTGTAGACAAACCCCTGCCCGGTCAATTACGCTGTTCGGACATGAAACCACCGCGTGAGGGACGGGAGGGCACGGCTGGCGTGCATGCGGGACGGCCGGCCTTCATAGTGTTCGGTGTGGCCGCAATCCTGCGACTGCTTCTCGTTCTTGACTATTCTCAGGGAGATTTCGCCTGCTGCCCTATTCTGGATCAGTTGGAATATGTCCAGACCGCCCGCAAATTGGCCGGAGGAGAACCGGTGGCGCTGGTATGGCGGGCTCCCCTGTACGTGCATTTTGTAGCTGTAGTGTTTCGGTCAGGGGGTGGGGAGGAAATCGCAGTCCGCGTGGTCCAGGCATTTCTGTCCGCCGCTACCGCCGCACTGGTCTATGCAATCGGACGGACTCTGCTGGGGACGGCGGCGGGGATAGCGGCGGGTCTGGCTTTCGCGGTCCACTGGTCATCAATCCTTTACTGCACTCAGATTGTTCCGGTAACCCTGTTCAGCTTTCTGGCAACCGCTGCGATGTATCTGCTCTGCAGGTACGGGAGCGCAGCGGCAAGGGCGGCAGCCGGATTTTCGGCGGGGTTGGCGACCTTAACTCGGCCTACGATGATCCCGTCACTTGCGGCGTGGGGCGTCTGGTGCCTGGCGGGGGTCCGTACATCTCCCCGGAGAGCTCTCAGGGGCCTGATTGCATTTGCGGCGGCCGCCTCAATGGTGATCGGGCCGGTGGTTTACTCCTCTTCGAAGCGTGCCGGCGGCGCGGTCCCCCTGAGTCCCCTCGGGGGGTACAATCTTTTCGTCGGCAATAATCCGGAGAGTGACGGGAAGACTGTCTGGGCATCAGAGCGCGCCCTCAGGCGAGCAGGTATTTCAGTGGCCTTGCAACCGTCGGAATATCAGCGCCGCTATCTGAGACTGGTATGGCATTATGTCCGGGAGCATCCGGTGAGAGAGACGGCGCTGCTTCTGCGCAAGTGCTACTACCTGATCAACGATTACCGGATTTCGAGTACTTTCGATATGGATCTGATGGAGAGAAATCTGAGCCTGCCGTTCCGCATTCTGGCGGGGCTGCCCTTTAACGGCATCATATGGCCCCTGGGGATCCTTGGTCTTGCGGTGGCAGGCTTCCGCGATCGCCGCGTGACCTGGGTCTCGCTTTTTGTCCTCTCCTACGCTGCTACGGTAATTATCTTTTTTGTCAATGAAAGGCTGCGGCTGCCGCTGCTGCCCGGTCTCATCATCCTTGCCGCGGCCGGCATCAGACATATCGTCGCGGCAACTCGAGGTGACCGGGTGCGGATGGCGGTTTTTCTGGTGGTACTCCTGGTGATCTGCAACAGCCGACTGATGGGTGTGGCTGATCCCCGGGATCTGGTGGAGCTGGATATCCGTCATGCCTGGGCCTTCTATCTCGCGGGACGGGTAGAATCCTGCCGCGAAGCCGCCGATCGCGTTCGGCGGTGGGCCCCCGGGCATCCGCGCCTGCTTCAGTTGGAAAGGCTGCTCAGCGAGAGTAAGTGAGGGATCAGAAGGGACCACGCTGAAAAGAAGGGGGTCAGGGCCTGCCGACGCAGGAGTAATCAAACCCCATTTCACGCATGGTCCGGGGATCGAACATATTGCGTCCGTCAATGATTGCAGGGCATTTCATTGCCTCCTTCAGGCGGGCCAGGTCGATTTGCCTGATTTGGGGCCAGTCGGTCAGAATAAGAAGAAGCTCGGCCCCCTTCGCACATTCCAGGGGATCATCAAAGTAATCCAGATCCGGGTAGACACTGCGGAATTTTTCCGTTGCCACAGGATCCCAGAGACGCAGCTTTGCCTTCTCTTTGAGAAGCTCGGATACGAAATACAGGGATGGCGCCTCGCGAATGTCATCCGTACCCGGCTTGAAGGCCAGTCCAAAGATGGCGATGACCTTGTCCTGGATGACCCACAGCTCATGCTGAATCTTGCGCAGGAGATGTTCCCGCTGGCCCTGGTTGATCCGCTGAACTTCCCGCAGCAGGCGGAAATCGTAACCGAGCTGATCCGCGAGATGTACGAATGCGTCCACGTCTTTGGGGAAGCACGAGCCGCCGTATCCCACCCCGGCCCGCAGGAAACTTGGTCCGATCCGGGGATCGAGTCCCATCCCGTGGGCGACCTGTTCGATATCCGCGCCCGCCAGCTCGCACACCCGGCTGACAGCGTTGATAAAGGAGATCTTGGTGGCCAGAAATGAGTTGGAGGCGTGCTTGGTCAATTCGGCGCTGGGAATGTTCATAACCAGGAACTCGCAGCCCGACCGTGAAATTATGGGCTCGTAAATCTCGCGCAGGAGCCGGGCGGCACGCTCACTTTCCACGCCAACCACAATCCGGTCCGGGTTGAAAGCATCATGAACTGCGGAACCTTCCCTCAGAAACTCCGGATTGGAGGCCACGTCAAAATCCACTTTCTCGCGCAGGTATTTGGAGACGGTCCGTTTGAGCTGGATCCCCGTGTTTACCGGAACGGTGCTCTTCTCCACCAGCAGGCGGTAATCGGTCATGTGTGCAGCCACCTGCCGCCCGACCTGTTCCACGTAGGATAAATTCGGCTCTCCGTGGTAACCCGGGGGCGTTCCCACGGCGATGAATATCACTTCTGCGAACTCAGTACCTTCTTTTATGGATGTAGTAAAGCGAAGCCGTTCCTTGTCCATATTCCGGATCACCAGATCTTCCAGACCTTCCTCGTAAATCGGCATCCGGCGTTTGGTCAGCATCTCTATCTTGCGGGCGTCGTTGTCCACACACAGGACGTTGTGTCCGATCTCCGCAAAGCAGGTACCGGTGACCAGACCCACATATCCGGCTCCGACCATGGTGATTTTCATCTGTGTTCCTCCCGCAGCCCTTAGTATCCCAGCAAGGCCCTAATTGGTAGGATATCCGGCGCGCACAAGTCAACCAGTATTCTCGGTGTGGCCGGGATGAGGAGCGGGGGCGGGAAAAGTGACTGGTAAAGTGCTATACTAAGTGGCATGCAGCGTGTAGAATCGGACGCGTTTTTTTCCGTAATGCAGGCCGACGGATGAAGACAGGCAGCCTTTATTGCCGTCGGCGCAGTGTACTTTCGTGATTCTGGCATAAGCGCACAAAAGAGAGATCTGCTGATTGATGAAAGGAGAGAAGCTCCATGCCCACGGCTGACATTCACGTACCCAATGAGGTTTCCCGGCTCACGGAACTGGCCTACAACCTGTGGTGGACGTGGACTCCCCGTGCCCGCCGGCTGTTCGCCAGCATAGACAAGCAGTTGTGGGCCCGGTACCGCAATCCGGTGCAGCTGCTGATCAATATCGAGCCTCACGCCTGGCGAACGGTGATTGAGGACGGCGGACAATTCATTTCGGATTACCGGCGGGTGATCCGTGAATTCGACGCCTATATGAAGCCGGAGAACCCAACCTGGTTCGAGCGCAATTTCCCCGACTACAAGGGAGGACCGGTTGCCTATTTCTCACCGGAATACGGGTTGCATGAGTCGATCGGAATCTATTGCGGGGGACTGGGGGTGCTTTCCGGGGACCATGCCAAGGCGGCCAGTGATCTGGGCCTGCCGTTCGTGGGAGTGGGCCTGCTGTATCGCTACGGGTATTTTCAGCAGGCGGTGGATCCGGACGGTCGCCAGCACCATATTTTCAGCGAAATAGATTTCCTGCGCCTGCCGATCAGTCCGGTCTACGCCACCACCGGCCGGCCTCTCCTGGTGGAAGTGGATTTCCCGGGAAGAAGTGTCTATGCACGTGTCTGGCACATGAAGGTCGGCAGAGTGGATCTGTATCTTCTGGATACCGACATTGAAGAGAACGATCCGGCCGACCGTCCGATTACGGCGCAGCTCTATGTTCGCGGCCGCGAAATGCGCCTCTGCCAGGAATGGCTCCTGGGCATCGGCGGCGTGCGGGCTCTGCGGGCGATGCAGATCAACCCGGCGGTGTGGCATATCAATGAGGGGCACTCCGCTTTCCTCCTGCTGGAGCGCCTGGCGGAGGAACGCCGAGACGGGAAGAGTTGGTCGGAAGCCGTGGAGAGTGTGCGCCGCGGGACGGTATTCACCACTCACACGCCGGTACCGGCGGGAAATGAGGCATTCGACAGGGGGCTTGTGTACCGGTATCTGCAGCCATTCTGCGAAAAGCATAATATGGAATGCAGTGCCCTGATGGACATGGCCAAATCATACCCCGAAGGGGCGACCCAGCCGTTCAACCTTACTGCCTTAGCGCTCCGTTTGAGCCGCTACGCCAACGGGGTGAGCCGGATTCATGGAGAGGTCGCCCGCCAGATGTGGGGACACATTCTTTCCGATGCGGGGGAACGTACGGAGTCATCCGGACCGAGCGGTCCCCGAAGCATCGATTACATCACCAACGGGGTACACGTGGCAACCTGGCTGGGCCATGATGTCCGGACCATGATAGAGGAGAAACTGGGTAGAGATTGGCTTATGAAAGAAGACCAGCCTGACTTCTGGGAACAACTTCGTAGGATTCCGGACCGGGAAATATGGGAAGCCCATCAGAACCAGAAAGACCGCCTCATCCGATTCGTGCGCCATCGCCTTCTCAAGCAACTGTCGCGTCATGGAAAGAGTCCGGACGAACTGCGCGAGGTACATCATGCGCTCGATCCCAACGTACTTACCATCGGGTTCGCCCGCCGGTTCGCCACCTATAAGCGGGCCTACCTGCTTTTTAATGACTACAACCGTCTCAAGAGCATCATAACCGACCGGGAACACCCGGTGCAGATCATCTTTTCCGGAAAGGCCCACCCGGCGGACGAGGCGGGGCAGGAACTTGTCCGGCAAATCGTAAATCTGGCCTTCTACTCGGAACTGAAAGGTTACGTGTTCTTCATCGAGAATTATGATATGCGGGTGGCGCGCCACCTGGTTCAGGGGGTTGATGTCTGGCTGAATACTCCCCGCAAGCCGCGTGAAGCCAGCGGGACCAGCGGTATGAAAGCCGCCCTGAACGGGGCGGTGAATGTGAGCATTGCGGATGGCTGGTGGCCGGAAGCCTACAACGGCCAGAACGGCTGGGTGATCGGGGATGGCAAGGGGTTTGACAATGACGAAATGCAGGATTACGCAGACGCAGCTTCGCTGTACGAACTCCTGGAGAAGGAGATACTGCCAGCGTACTACTCGGAACGGGAGGACGGGGTACCGCGGCGCTGGGTAGGTATAATGAAAGAAAGCATGATTACGGTGGCGCCCCGTTTCAGCGCCACGCGCATGCTCCGCCAATATATTCAGGACGCTTACCGGCTTGCCGCTTCCCCTGACTGACCCGGGCGGCGACGGAGTCCGGCATCAGGGTAGCATCCATAACCGCCAGTAGGCCAATATTCCCAGCAGTGAGACCAGTACCAAAATGCGACGTTCGGCCGCAGTAAGCTCAACACGGATTCTCGGGAGCCGCAAAAGGACAACTGCAGCGGAATATGTCATGAATACCGCCGCCGCCAGCAGCACGCAGACA